>NZ_DASYDG010000006.1:0-58953 GCF_036499745.1 Pinirhizobacter sp. | reverse complement strand
CCCCCCCGCGGCTCCCCCGCCCCTCCGGCTCACGAGGCTACCGGCCGCAGCAATCCTTCGAAAACAGGATGGGTCACGCGAGTTCGATGTTGCTCCTCTCGCCCCTGTGAAAATGCTGGCCGGGAAATGGCCTCCATCCATCGCGATTACTGCAAGCACACAGTGCTCTGCTCTCCGCGCATCCCACCGTTAAGTCCGAGGGGAGGGGTTGGGTGTCGTTTTCGGAACGCTTCCGCAGGGAGGCGAAGCCGGACGAGGACTTAGTGACGAAAGCGACACCCAACCCCTCCCTCGCTTCAACGTCACAACACACTGTTGCAACATTCAGGCCATGTCCGTATACTTCGCGGACTCTGATGCGGGGTGGAGCAGTCTGGCAGCTCGTCGGGCTCATAACCCGAAGGTCGCAGGTTCGAATCCTGCCCCCGCTACCAGGATCTTTCTTATCGAGAAAGCCTCCTTGTGAGGCTTTTTTGTTGGGCGCACGGATGCGTCTCCCGATCTTGCTATCATGGGGATTGGGAAGAGTCGGATACATCGGCGTGGTAAGGGAATGGGCCGTTGGAGCCCATTTTTTGTTTCTGAAGACCGGAAAACCAAGGGCAAACAGTAGGAATCGTGGATACACAGGCACTTGCCAAGCGTTTTAGCGACATCCTCGCCGAGCAGGGCGTGGAATGCATCGGCGTGGAATTCCTGCCCTCCCACGGGCAGAGTACGCTGCGTGTCTACCTCGACGTCGAGGGCCGCGAGGTCACCGTCGATGACTGCGAGGCCGCCAGTCGTGAACTGTCGGCCACGCTCGACGTTGAAGATCCCATTCCCGGACACTATGTATTGGAGGTTTCCTCCCCCGGCATCGACCGTCCGCTCTTCACCGCCGAGCAGTTCGGCAAGGTGGCAGGGCAGGAGGTCAAGGTGCTATTGAAATCGCCGCTGGAAGGCCGTCGCCGGCTTCGCGGCAAGGTCGCGTCAGTCGAAGGCGGGCGCATCGCGCTCGACACCGAAACCGGCCGCATTGAATTTGCGCACGACGCCGTGGAAAGCGCTCGCGTGGTTCCCGACTGGGCAGCGCTCGGCTACGTGCCGCAGCCCAAGAAGGGCGGAAATAACAGTCAATAACGAGATTGGGGCGCTTTGATGGCGCCCCTGGAGTAGCGGCAATGAGCAAAGAACTCCTGCTGGTCGTGGACGCGGTCGCCAATGAAAAGGGCGTGCCCCGTGATGTCATCTTCGATGCGATGGAAGCAGCCCTGGCCTCCGCGGCCAAGAAGCGCTATCCCGATGAAGATGCGGACGTGCGCGTGTCGATCGACCGCAACACCGGTGAATACGAAACCTTTCGCCGCTGGGAAGTGATCGCCGACGACGGCGAGATGGAATCGCCATTCAACCAGGTACGCCTGATGGACGCCCTGGACGAACAGGATGGCGCCGAGGTCGGCGACACCGTCGAGCACCAGATCGAAAATGCCGAGTTCGGCCGCATCGCCGCCCAGGCCGCCAAGCAGGTGATCGTGCAGCGCGTGCGCGAAGCCGAGCGTGCCCAGGTGGTGGACGCTTTCCGCGAGCGAGTGGGCGAGCTTGTCACCGGTATCGTCAAGCGCGTGGAGCGTGGCAATGTGTACCTCGACCTTGGCAGCAACGCAGAGGCTTTCATCCCGCGCGACAAGACCATTCCCCGCGAATCGGCCCGCGTCGGCGACCGGGTGCGCGGGTACCTCTATGAAGTGAAGTCGGAGATTCGCGGACCGCAGCTGTTCGTTTCGCGCAGCGCCCCGGAATTCATGATGGAGCTGTTCAAGCTCGAGGTGCCGGAAGTGGGCCAGGGCCTGGTCGAGATCAAGGGTTGCGCCCGCGATCCGGGCGACCGCGCGAAGATCGCCGTGGTGGCCCATGACAGCCGCACCGATCCCATCGGGGCCTGCATCGGCATGCGCGGTTCGCGCGTGCAGGCAGTTTCCAACGAGCTCAACGGCGAGCGCGTGGACATCATCCTGTGGCACGAAAACCAGGCCCAGTACGTGATCAATGCGATGGCGCCGGCTGAAGTGCAGTCGATCATCATGGATGAAGAAAAACATTCCATGGACATCGCGGTGGCCGAGGACAAGCTGTCCCAGGCGATCGGCCGCGGCGGCCAGAACGTGCGCCTGGCGTCCAAGCTCACCGGATGGCAGCTGAACGTGATGACCCAGGACCAGGTCACCGCCAAGACGGAAGCCGAGCAGGAAACCGCGCTGGCCCTGTTCATGGACAAGCTCGAGGTCGATCAGGAGATCGCCAATATCCTGGTGCAGGAAGGCTTCTCCTCGGTCGAGGAAATTGCCTATGTGCCCAGCGCGGAGCTCCTGGCGGTGGAAGGCTTCGACGAGGATATCGTCGAGGAACTCCGCGCCCGCGCCCGTGATGCGCTGCTTACCGAGGCCCTGGCTGTGGAAGAGGGCATCGACGAACACCGTCCGTCCGGCGAGCTCCTGGAGCTCGACGGCATGGACGAAACCACCGCCTATGCACTCGCCGAGCGCGGCGTGGTCAGCCTGGACGACCTGGCCGATCTGGCAGTGGACGAAATGATCGATATCGAAGGCATGGACGAAGAACGCGCAGCGCAGCTGATCATGGCCGCGCGCGCACCGATGATTGCCCGCCTGGAACAGGGCGGCTGACCGCGGAAGGCGATGCCCGGGACGGGCATCGGCGGGAGGGCCTGCAAGGGCCTTCCCCCAGGGATGGAGGTAGCCGCGCGGCCTTTAGGCTTGCGCGGACGGCACGCGGGTTTGGCGGAGAAAAGTAACGATGTCCGATGTAACGATTAAACAACTGGCCCAGGTACTGGGCATGCCGGTCGACAAGCTGCTTGGGCAGCTTGGCGAGGCAGGCATGAAATTCTCCGACGAGGGCCAGGTGATCAGCAGCACCGAGAAGGTGAAGCTGCTGGGCTTCCTGCGCCGTACCCATGGCAAGGGCGAGGCTACGGCCGAAGTCGAGGACGCCGCCCCGCGCCAGATCACCCTCAAGCGCCGTACGGTCAACGAGATCAAGGTCAATACCGGATCCGGCCGTGGCGCCGGTGCGGCCAAGACGGTAAACGTCGAGGTCCGCGCCAAGCGCACTTACGTCAAGCGCGGCGCCATTGGCGACGACGCCGGCGTCGATGCCGAGCGCGAAGAAGCCGCCCGCAAGCTGCAGGAATCCCGCATCCAGCAGGAGCAGGAAGAAGCTGCCCGCGCCGAGGCCGAGCAGCGCCGTGCCGCCGAGGCCCAGGCCGCTGCCGAAGAAGCGCGCCGTGTCGAGGCCGAACGTGCCGAAGCCGCACGACTTGCCGCCGAAGCCTCGCTCGCCACTGAAACCGCTGCGGCCCCGGAGCCTGTCGAGCAGGCCGTTGAGGCATCAGCTCCCGTGGCAGTGCCCGCTGCCGCCCAGGCGGCGCCGGAACGCTCAAGCACCGACCACAGCTCCTTCGGCCTGATCCTGCCCCGCGTGCATGAGCCGCGCAAGCGCGTGATCAAGCCGACACCGGCCCCGGCCCCGGCCCCGGCACCTGCGCCCGTCGCCGCCGCGGCGCCCGTGGTCCCGCCAGCCGTGGCTGCGCGTCCGGCCGCTGCCCCTGGCGCGCGTCCGGCGCCCGGTGCCGTGGCCGCGTCCAACGATTCACGTGGAAACGCCAAGCCCCGTCATGGTGGCGGCGGTCGCGGTGACCGCGAGTCCGGTGGCAAGCGCTTTGCTGCCGGTGAAATGCACCTGTCCGAAGCCGATCGTGCCCGCCGTTCCGGCAAGGGCGCGCGTGGCAAGTCGCGTGGCCGTGTCGAGGCACCGCGCGGTGGCGCATCGTCCGGCGGCCCGCATGGTTTCACCCGTCCCACCGCCGCCGTCGTCCGCGACGTGGTGGTGACCGACGCCAACCTCGTTGCCGAGCTCGCCCAGAAGATGGCGGTGAAGGGTGCCGAGGTGGTCAAGGCATTGTTCAAGATGGGCGTGATGGCCACCATCAACCAGACCATCGACCACGACACCGCGGTACTCGTCGTCGAGGAACTGGGGCACAACGCCGTGCGCGCGTCCGATGATGACGCCGAGGCTGCCCTGCAGGCCCACACCCAGACCGCCGAACTGGAAGGTGAGAAGCTTCCACGTCCGCCGGTGGTGACCATCATGGGTCACGTCGACCACGGCAAGACATCGCTGCTCGACTACATCCGCCGTACCAAGGTTGCATCCGGCGAAGCCGGCGGCATTACCCAGCACATCGGTGCGTATCACGTGGATACGCCCAAGGGCGTGATCACCTTCCTCGATACCCCGGGCCATGCGGCGTTTACGGCGATGCGCCAGCGCGGCGCCCAGAGCACGGATATCGTCGTGCTGGTGGTGGCCGCCGACGACGGCGTGATGCCGCAGACGATCGAGGCAGTCAAGCACGCCAAGGCGGCCAAGGTGCCGCTGATCGTCGCATTGAACAAGATGGACAAGGACGGCATCAATCCCGACAACGTCAAGCAGGGCCTGGCCAACCTTGAGGTCATCCCCGAAGACTGGGGTGGCGACACGCAGTTCGTACCGGTATCGGCCAAGACCGGCATGGGCGTCGAGGCCTTGCTCGAAGCCATCTCGGTGCAGGCTGAGGTCATGGAGCTTCGCGCCGTGGCCGATGGCCGCGCCTCGGGCGTGGTGATCGAATCCAGCCTCGACCGCGGTCGTGGCCCCGTGGCCACCGTGCTTGTGCAGCAGGGCACGCTGCGCAAGGGCGACTTCCTGGTCTGCGGCATCGAATATGGCCGCATGCGCGCGCTGGTGGATGAATCCGGCCGCCAGGTCGACCAGGCCGGTCCGTCGATTCCCGTGCAGGTGCTTGGCCTTTCCGGTGTTCCGGAGTCTGGCGACGACTTCGTGGCCGTGGAAGACGAGCGGCTGGCCCGCCAGGTGGCGGCCGAGCGTCAGCAGAAGCGCCGCGAGACCCGCCTGGTCAGCACCAAGTCCAACCGCCTGGAAGACATCATGGCGCAGATGGGCAAGGGTGAAGGCCAGCAAGTGCTCAACATCCTGGTCAAGGCCGACGTACAGGGTTCGGTCGAGGCGCTGCGCGACTCGCTCACCCAGATCGGCAACGACATGGTGCGCGTGAACGTGATCGCCTCGGGTGTCGGTGGCATCACCGAATCCGATGCTACCCTCGCCGCCGCCGCCAAGGCGCTGGTGATCGGCTTCAACGTCCGTGCCGATGCGTCGGCACGCAAGGTGATCGACACCAGCGGCCTTGATGTTCGCTACTTCTCGATCATCTACGACGTCATCGACCAGGTACGCCAGGCGGCATCGGGCCTGCTGGCGATGGAAGTCCGCGAGGAGGTCATCGGTATCGCCCAGGTACGTGATGTGTTCCGCAGCTCCAAGTTCGGTGCGGTTGCCGGTTGCATGGTCACCGAGGGCTCGGTCAAGCGTTCCAAGCCGATCCGCGTGCTCCGCGACAACGTCGTGGTGTTCGAGGGCGAGCTTGAATCGCTGCGCCGTTTCAAGGAACTGGTGGACGAAGTCCGCAACGGCATGGAGTGCGGCATTGCCGTGCGCCAGTACAACGACGTCAAGGTCGGTGACCAGATCGAGTGCTTCGAGCGCATCGAAGTGGCGCGTACGCTGTAATGCCTGCACGCGATTTCAAGCGGACCGACCGCGTTTCCGCCGAGCTCCGTCGCGAGCTCGGCTCACTGGTCCATGCCGCGGTCCGCGACCACGGCCTGCCGTCGGTGAGCGTGTCCGACGTGGAGGTCACTCGCGACCTCGACTGGGCCACCGTGTGGATCACCGCGTTGCGTCCGGAAGATTCCAAGGAAGCCATGTCGGCCCTGAAGGACATGGCCAAGGAATTCCGCCGCGAGCTCTCCAAGGGCTCGCGGATGCGGCGCGTGCCGGAATTGCGCTTCAAGTACGATGAATCGGTGGACCTGGGCGAGCGCGTGGAGCGCCTGCTGCGTGAGTCCGGCGACATCCCCGAACCCGGCACCGACGAAGCCGACGACGGCAAGTAACCTGCCGCATGGGTTCCCGCCGCAAGCCACACCCGAAGTTCCACGACATCCACGGCATCCTGCTGCTGGATAAACCCCTGGGCATGAGTTCCAACGCGGCGCTGCAGCACGCGCGGCGCCTGGTGGGTGCGGCCAAGGGTGGCCATACCGGCAGCCTGGACCCCCTGGCCACGGGCCTGCTCCCGCTGTGTTTCGGCGAAGCCACCAAGCTCGCCGGCCTGCTGTTGGGTTCGCAGAAGGCTTACAAGGCGGAAATCACCCTGGGCGTCACCACCAGCACGGCCGATGGCGAGGGGGACATCACCAGTCGCCGGGACGTGCCCGTCCTTGGCGACGATGCCCTGGAGGCTGCGCTTGCCACCCTGCGGGGCACGATCACCCAGGTGCCCCCGGTGTATTCGGCGATCAAGAAGGACGGCGTGCCGCTCTACCGGTTGGCCCGCGAGGGCGCCCCGGTGACGGCCGAGCCTCGCCAGGTCACGGTGTCCAGTCTCCGGTTGCTGGCCCGTGACGGCGACCGCCTGCGCCTGTACGTCGAATGCAGTTCCGGCACCTACATCCGCAGCATCGCCGTCGACCTGGGTGAACGCTTAGGCTGTGGCGGTCATCTGTCGGCGCTGCGTCGACTCTGGGTCGATCCGTTCACGGAGCCGAAGATGGTGACCATGCAGGATCTGGAAGCCGCCGCTGGAGCGGGCCCCGGGCCGCTGGACGCCTGCCTGTTACCGGTGGAGGCCGGGCTTGCCCACCTGCCGTCGGTGCGGCTGGACGCTGAACAGGGCAGGGTGTTCGCCTTCGGGCAGCCGGTGCCGGTGGCGGTCGATCCGGGCCTCTATGCCGTTTTCAGCGAAAACGGCCGTTTGATGGCCGTTGGCGAGGTCGGCGTGGATGCCATCCTGCGCTCCCACCGGGGGCTGAACCTTCCGGAGCCGGCGTGACGCTTATGGCGCCGGGCCTTGTTGCCAAAGGGTTTCGCCCGTTACAATAGCGTGCTTAACACCCTTGGCTTTCATCATCTTGCGAAGCTTGCGCAACGTTATCCACGGGTAACGTTGCGCAAGTTTCGCAGTCGCTTTTAAGGAATCGATACACATGTCGCTCACCGCAGAACAGACCGGCAAGATCATCGCCGACTATGGCCGCGTGCCCAACGATACCGGTTCGCCGGAAGTCCAGGTCGCGCTGCTCTCGGCCCGCATTGAACACCTGACCGAGCACTTCAAGACGCACAAGCAGGACCACCACTCCCGCCGCGGCCTGCTCAAGCTCGTCAACCAGCGTAAGCGCTTGCTGGGCTACCTCAAGACCAGCGACAGCTCGCGGTACCAGACCCTTATCGAACGCCTCGGCCTGCGCCGTTAACCGAACAGGACGAGGAGATACCCAGTGGCAAAAGTAACCAAGTCATTCCAGTACGGTAGTCACGAAGTCACACTGGAGACGGGCGAAATTGCCCGCCAGGCATCCGGTGCGGTTGTTGTCTCCATGGGCGGCACCGTCGTCCTGGTCTCGGTGGTCGCCGCGCCCAAGGCGCGCGAGGGGCAGGATTTCTTCCCCCTCACCGTGGATTACATGGAGAAGTTCTACGCCGCGGGCCGCATCCCGGGCGGTTTCTTCAAGCGCGAAGGCCGTCCGACGGAGAAAGAAACCCTTACCTCCCGCCTGATCGACCGCCCGCTGCGTCCGCTCTTCCCTGAAGAGTTCCGCAACGAGATCCAGGTCATCGCCCAGGTCGTGTCGCTGAACCCGGAAGTGGACGGTGACATCCCGGCCCTGATCGGTGCCTCGGCCGCCATGTCGCTGGCAGGCGTGCCCTTCAAGGGTCCGATCGGCGCTGCCCGCGTCGGTTACGCCAATGGCCAGTACATCCTCAACCCCACCGCCGCCCAGCTGAAGACATCCGACCTCGACCTCGTCGTTGCCGGTACCGCCGGCGCGGTGCTGATGGTGGAGTCCGAAGCCAAGCTCCTGTCCGAAGATGTCATGCTGGGCGCGGTGATGTTCGGCCATCGCGAGATGCAGGCCGCGATCAACACCATCAATGCCTTCGTCGCCGAAGCTGGCGTGAAGACATTCAAGTGGGACGCCCCGGCCGCCAATTCGGCCATCGAGGCGGTGAAGAACGCCGTTGGCAGCCGCTTCACCGAGGCCTTCCAGATCCGCGACAAGCTCGCCCGCCGCGATGTCGTCTCGGCGCTCAAGACCGACGTCAAGAATGCCCTGGCCAGCCAGTACGAGGCCAATGGCTGGACGGACGGCGACATCGGCGCCGCCTTCGGCGAAGTGGAATACCGCACGCTTCGCGACGGCGTGCTCACCACCAAGGTGCGCATCGACGGCCGCCAGCTCGACGACGTCCGTCCGATCTCCGTCCGCGTGGGCGTGCTGCCGCGCACTCATGGCTCGGCGCTGTTCACCCGCGGCGAGACCCAGGCACTGGTCGTGGCCACGCTCGGCACCACGCGCGATTCGCAGCTGATCGACGCGCCGGAAGGCGAGTGGAAGGACACCTTCCTGTTCCATTACAACTTCCCTCCGTTCTCGGTGGGTGAGACCGGTCGCGTCGGCAGCCCGAAGCGTCGCGAGATCGGCCACGGCCGCCTCGCCAAGCGCGGCGTGCAGGCGGTGAAGCCGACCATCGAGGAATTCCCGTACGTGGTGCGCGTGGTTTCGGAAATCACCGAGTCCAACGGCTCCTCGTCGATGGCTTCGGTGTGTGGTTCGTCGCTGGCCATGATGGACGCGGGTGTCCCGCTGAAGTCGCCGGTCGCCGGCATCGCCATGGGCCTGGTCAAGGAAGGCAACGACTTCGTCGTGCTTTCGGACATCCTGGGTGACGAAGACCACCTCGGCGACATGGACTTCAAGGTTGCAGGTACCGCTGAAGGCGTGTCCGCCCTGCAGATGGACATCAAGATCGACGGCATCACCGAGGAAATCATGCGCACCGCCCTGGCCCAGGCCAAGCGTGGACGCCTGCATATCCTGGGCGAGATGGCCAAGTGCCTCTCCGAAGCCCGTTCGGAAATGAGCGAGTACGCCCCGCGCCTGCTCACCATCAAGATCCACCCGGACAAGATCCGCGAAGTGATCGGCAAGGGCGGCGCCACCATCCGCTCGATCACCGAGGAAACCGGCACCACCATCGACATCACCGATGACGGCAATGTGGTGATCGCCTCGGTCAACCGCGAAGCGGCCGAAGCTGCCCGCAAGCGCATCGAGCAGATCGTCTCGGACGTCGAGCCGGGCCGCATCTACGAGGGCAAGGTCGCCAAGCTGATGGACTTCGGCGCGTTCGTGACCATCATGCCGGGCAAGGACGGCCTGGTGCACGTGTCGCAGATCTCCTCCGAGCGCGTCGAAAAAGTCTCCGACAAGCTCAAGGAAGGCGACATCGTCAAGGTCAAGGTGCTCGAAGTAGACAAGCAGGGCCGCATCCGCCTGTCGATGAAGGCCGTGACGGAAGACGAAGCCGCCGTGTAACGGTTGCTTCATCCCGGTACAAGGAAGCCCGGCCTCGCAAGATGCCGGGCTTTTCGTTTGTTAGCATGTGATTTTTCATGACGCGATCATTCCATGACCCGGCCAGCCCCTGATTTCCTTGATGCCTACCAGTTGCTGCTGCGCGATGGCTGGGAAACCTGGCTGCGCCAGGTCGACCCCGGGGCCACGCCGGGCTTGGACGAAAAGGCCGCCGTGGCGCGCATGCTCGACGGCATCCGCGACTACACGCAGTGGCTGCAGTCCAATGCTTCCAACGCCCAGGGAACATCTGGGGCACCTGCATGGACACCGCCGCCCGCGTTTGCCCGCTTGTCGGGTGACGATGCCCAGCAACGGTTCCAGGCCTGGCTGAAGGCGACGCAGGATTGGCTGGGTACGTCTGCGGTGGGCCCAGGCGCCGCTGTCCAGGCCGACCAGCAGGCCCTGTTCGAGGCGCTTGCCGACCTCGCCGCCACCCAACAGCGTTACCAGGCCCTGCTGGGCCAGGTGCAGGCGCGCGGTCTTGCTTCGCTGCAGCAACGGATGGCTGGAGCAGGAAAGGACAACATGCCCACCATGCGCCAGCTCTACGATGCCTGGGTGGAAGTGGCCGAGGAGGCCTATAACAATGCCGCCCTGTCGGAAGAATTCCGCGAGGCCTACGGCGGGCTGGCCAATGCCCAGGTGCGGGTGCGAACGTTGCAGCAGGACCAGTTCTCCCGAGTCGGCGAGCAGATGGGCTTGCCCGGTCGCGGCGACCTCGAGGCGCTGTCGCGCAGCATCCAGGATATGCGGCGAGAGATTGCCGTCCTTCGGGCACAGGTAACCGCTGCTGCGCCCCACATGGTGCCGGAGAGTGCTTTGGCGAAGAAAGCGGCCGCGCGAGGAAAGCCAGCGACGAAAGTGACGCCGGCGAGGAAACCGACAGGCAGCAAAGCCGCCACGGCGAAGACATCCACCAGTAAGCCCGCGGTAACCAGGTCGGCGACAAAACCTGTCGCCAGGAAGAAGCGCTGAAATGGAGCTTCCCTTTCCGACCGATCCTGCTCGCCTGCACGAGGAACTGGCAGCTTTCCAGCGCAAGGTTGTCGATGGACTGGGGGCGTTGCGGCTTCCGGGGCCTGTAAGTTACGGCAGCACGCCGCGCGAGGCCGTCTATCGCGAAGACAAGCTCACGCTTTGGCACTTCCAGGGCGAAAAACCGCCAACGTCCAGGGCACCGGTGTTGATCTGTTACGCCCTGGTCAACACGCCGTGGATGGTGGATCTGCAGGACGACCGCTCACTGGTGCGCAACCTACTGGCACAGGGCGAGGATGTGTACCTGATCGACTGGGGTTTTCCCGACGCTGCCGATCGCTGGTTGGGCCTGGAAGACTACGTCCTTGGCTACCTGGACCGCAGCATCGACGCAGTGCGCGCACGGCATGGCGGAGGGGCAGTGAACTTGCTTGGCATTTGCCAGGGCGGCACGTTCTCGCTGTGCTATACGGCGCTGTATCCGGAAAAAATCCGCAACCTCATCACCATGGTCACGCCGGTTGATTTCCACGCAGGCGACAGCATGCTGTCGCATTGGGCGCGCAACATCGATGTCGATGCACTGGTGCATAGCTTCGGCAATATTCCCGCCTGGTTGATGAATCATGTATTCCTGACACTCAAGCCGTTGCGGCTGATGCAGCAGAAATACGTCGGCATGGTGGATATCCTGGACAAGCCTGGTGAAATGGCCAATTTCCTGCGCATGGAAAAATGGATCTTCGATTCGCCCGACCAGGCGGGAGAAGCGTTCGGCCAGTTCACCAGGGATTTTTTCCAGGCCAACAAACTTGTAAAGGGCCAGGTGGTGCTTGGTGGACGACATGTGGATCTGGCCACGCTCACCACGCCGATACTCAACATCTACGCCGAGCAGGACCACCTGGTGCCGCCGGCGTCTTCCCAGGCGCTTCGCCATGCCACGGGAAGTGCCGACTATACCGAGCTAGCCTTCAAGGGTGGCCATATCGGTATCTATGTTTCCGGCCGCGCCCAACGCGAGGTCCCTTCAGCCATCCACGCTTGGCTGCAGGTACGTTGATCATGATGCAACGATACGGTGGCAATGCTCATCGCCACCGTATCGTCCAACGGCGCTAGACCGAAACCAGCGTGACCTTATATACCTTGAGAACGGCCGCGGACGAACTGTTGCCTACCGACTTCGCGCGAACCCTGACGGTGAATTTATGTGCGCCGGGACCGGCTTCGGTCAGGCAGTTGCTTATGCCACTGGCAATGCCGACCTTCAGTTGTCCACGATGTAGCCTGCCTGGGCCCATTGCCCCCATGGTACCGAAGAATCCCGTACGGCCGCAGTGTTTGAATGTGTAGGGGGCGCCTCCGTCGACCTTCACCTCGATCGTGAAGCGCCAGTTGTTCTGGTCGTCGGGACGGTCCATGTCAATCAACAGGGCCGTTTGGCAGTTATTTCGAAAGGCATCGCAGGCAGCGAGTCCGGGGTCGACACTGGCCGTGACCGCGCCGTCAATCTTGAGGTCACTGGACTGCAGCGTGCATGGAATCATTGCCGGCCATGCGGCGTTTCCCGGACGTGCTGGTGCACTGGGAATGGGCGCTGAAGCCTCGAAGGCAAAACTGAGTTCGCTGCTGCTGACGTAGTCCCTGGTAATGCCGTTGACGGCCTCGCCGTTTTCGTCACTGAAGAACAGGAAAGGTTCGTTGCGCCAGGCCGCTGAGCCGTCCTGGCCATGCCATCCTTTGCGCTCCATCCAGATATCCCACAGCCGGTCGATGTTGCAATGATGAAGCCAGAACACCGGATCGGCCGCCGACATGAAATCGCCCATATAGCCACCAATAGCCTCGTGGACGAGGTTGTGCGGTTGGCTTTCGACCATGCCGGGCGAGCCCCCCATGGCGTTGTGCTGGTCGACCATGCTTCCGCCGAACTCCTCGAAGGTTGAAGGCGCCAGCGCGTTGGTCAGGATGGGTAGCGAAACTGCCTCGAGGGCGTCGCCGGTCAGTCCACGGTTGTCGGGCCCGAACTTACGGCCGGTGCCCCTGCTGAAGTAGATATGCACCGCCGACCAGAATTTCTCGAAGGTGTCCATGCCGCGCTGATTGAGCGCATTGCGCTGGTTGTTGTTGAGTTTGCTCCAGAACGTTTCCATGGGGCCGCGGAACTTGTCATTGAAGGTGGGGAAGTCGTGGATGAAGCCTGTGGCCCGGGTATCGAGCAGGTCACCGCGGAAGAACGCTGCAGGCATATCGGAAGCACTGGTCCAGTCCCAATAGGGCAGCGCGAACGACGGTTTCATGAGAAGTTTGCGCGCGATGCATTCGAACCAGTACAGGTAGCCTCGATGCCAGGGGAAAAACCAGGCGTTGCCGTGCGGACAATCCAGTACGTGGATCATTGCCTGTCGATACCAGTTGCGCGGATCTTCCGGAGGCAGTGCCATCATTGCATTGATGGCGGCGCGCAGGTCGCCCAGCACGGCGGTGCTGTAAGCACCGTTCACATTGCGGCGTTCGACTGTGGAGAGGGTGGATAGGCCGGCAGGCTCAGCCGCACGGCTTCCGCGCAGATGGCCGGCCAACGCCGGTAGCGCCGGCAGTGCCGCGCCTGCCGCAAGCAGCGTGGCACCATGGGTAAGGAACTTTCGCCGTGAATCTCGATTGTCGTTTCCGTTCGCATCCATGAGATGTCGTCCTTGTCAGTGGGGTCTGATGACGATGCCATGGAAGCGGCGACATCATTCCTCGATATTGCGTCAGCGACCGCTCATTTCCTTGTAAGCCACACGGCAGTGGGTAAGCGCGATGTGATCGCGCATAATGTGGACATGAACACCAACGACCACGATTCGATCCGCGCGGTGCAATGGCATGGCGATCGCCTGCGTCTTCTCGATCAAAGGAAATTGCCTGCCCAGTCCGTCTGGATCGACTGTCGCAATGCCGGCGACGTCACCGCCGCAATCAAGGATCTCGCCGTGCGCGGCGCTCCGGCCATTGGCATCGCCGCCGCATGGGGCGTGGTCCTGGCGGCACGCTCGGGTGAATCCCTGCCCGTGGCATTGGCCATGTTGCGTGCGGCCCGGCCCACGGCGGTCAACCTGATGTGGGCGCTGGACCGCATGAAGTCCCGTCTGGACGCCGGCGCAGACATCGCCGCACTCCAGGCCGAGGCCCAGGCCATCCAGGACGAAGACCTCGCCGCCAACCGGCACATGGGCGCGCTCGGCGCGGCCCTGATCTCCCCGGGTTCGGGCGTGATGACCCATTGCAACACCGGTTCGCTGGCCACGGCGGGATTTGGCACCGCCCTGGGCGTGATTCGCGCTGGTGTTTCGGCAGGCCGCATCGCCCAGGTGTTCGCGGGCGAGACGCGCCCGTGGCTGCAAGGAGCCCGCCTGACCATGTGGGAACTGGTCAATGATGGTATCCCCGCGCGGCTGGTGGCCGATTCGGCCGCCTCGCACCTGATGAAGTCCGGCGCGGTGCAGTGGGTTGTGGTGGGTGCCGACCGCATTGCCGCCAATGGCGACACCGCCAACAAGATCGGAACCTACCAGCTGGCCATCGCGGCCAGGCACCATGGCGTGAAGTTCATGGTGGTGGCACCGTCCACCACGGTCGACATGGCCACCGCTGACGGCGATGACATCGAGATCGAACTGCGCGAAGCCACCGAACTGTTGTCGATGTCGGGAACGCGTACGGTGGTTGAGGGTGCCGACGCCTGGAACCCGGTATTCGACGTCACCCCGGCCGCCTTGATCGACGCCCTGGTTACCGAGCGCGGCGTGATCGAACATCCGGATCCGGCAAAGATGCGGGCCGTCTTCGGCGAATGACCCGCCTGCGCCAGGAACTGGTGGGTTTCGCGGCAGGCGGACTGCTTGGTCTTGCCATCGACGCATCGATCGTGCAGGTGCTGGTGACCTGGGCAGGCTGGCACGTCTATCCCGCCCGCGCGGTGTCGTTTGCCTTCGCTGCCACCTTTACCTGGTGGTGGAGCCGTCATGTCACCTTTCGCCATCGCCACAGTGGGCGTGCCCTGCACGCCGAATGGCTCGGTTGGGTGGTGTTGATGTCGCTGGGCGCGGCGGTGAACCTGGGTATCTACGTACTGGTCCTGAAGCTCTTCCCGGCCCTTGTACGCTGGCCCGCGGTAGCCGTGGCGGCAGGTTCCGCGGCGGGCGCTGCGTTCAATTTTGCAAGTGCTCGCGGGGCGCTTTTCACGAAACCCAAATCGTCACCGTAACTCATTGTTTTTAAAAGATTAAATACTGGGTTTTCGTGACCCGGTGTGCTACACTTACGCGATGCATTTTTCGCTTGTCGCCCGTGCCCCGTCTGGGCCGTGGTGGGGGCCCACCCAAAACAGTCTGGAAGCCGTTTGATGGCAGAATTCGGTAACGAAATCATCCGCGTCAACATCGAAGACGAGATGCGGCAGAGCTACCTGGATTACGCCATGAGCGTGATCGTTGGCCGAGCCCTCCCCGATGTCCGCGATGGCTTGAAGCCGGTTCACCGGCGTGTCCTTTTCGCGATGAACGAACTGGGCAACGTCTGGAACAAGCCCTACAAGAAGTCGGCCCGCGTGGTCGGTGACGTCATCGGTAAATACCATCCGCATGGCGATGCCTCGGTGTATGACGCCATCGTCCGCATGGCCCAGCCCTTCTCGCTGCGCTACATGCTGGTCGACGGCCAGGGCAACTTCGGTTCGGTCGACGGCGACAACGCCGCGGCCATGCGATACACCGAAGTGCGCATGTCGCGCCTTACGCACGAGTTGCTGGCCGACATCGACAAGGACACCGTCGACTTCGGTCCCAACTACGATGAAAGCGAACACGAGCCGCTGGTATTGCCCGCGCGCGTGCCCAACCTGCTGGTGAACGGTTCGGCCGGTATCGCGGTGGGCATGGCCACCAATATCCCGCCGCATAACCTCACCGAGGTCATCAACGCCACCATCGGGCTCATCGACGACCCGTCGCTCGGTGTCGACGACCTCATGAAGTTCATCCCCGGCCCTGATTTTCCCACCGCCGGCATCATCAACGGCGCCGCGGGCATCGTGGAGGCCTACCGCACCGGTCGTGGCCGCGTGCTGGTGCGCGCGAAGGCGGAGATCGAAACCGAGGCCAACGGCCGCGAGACGATCATCGTCCACGAGCTTCCCTACCAGGTGAACAAGGCGCGCCTGATCGAGAAGATCGCCGAGCTGGTGAAGGAAAAGAGGCTCGAGGGCATCAGCGAACTGCGCGACGAGTCCGACAAGGACGGCATGCGCGTGGTCATCGAGATCCGCCGCGATGCCATGGGCGACGTGGTGCTGAACAACCTGTTCCAGCAGACGCAGCTGCAGGTAACGTTCGGCATCAACATGGTGGCCCTGCTCGACGGCCAGCCGCGCCTGTTGAACCTCAGGGAAATTCTCGACGCCTTCATCCGCCATCGCCGTGAAGTGGTGACGCGCCGGACGATCTTCGAACTGCGCAAGGCACGTGCCCGTGCGCATATCCTGGAAGGCCTCACCGTTGCGCTGGCCAATATCGACGCGATGATCGAGCTTATCCGCGGTTCGGCCTCGCCTGGCGAAGCCCGCGAGCGCATGGTCGCGCGCAAGTGGGATCCAGGCATGGTGCGCACCATGCTCACCGCCGCGGGGGCTGAATCCTCCCGTCCGGAGGAACTTGATCCGCGCGATGGCCTGAAAGACGACGGCTACCAGCTATCCGAGGTACAGGCCACCGAAATTCTGGCCATGCGCCTGCATCGCCTCACGGGCCTCGAGCAGGAGAAACTCTCCGACGAATATCGCCAGGTGATGGAAGCCATCGGCAAACTCATCGAGATCCTCGAGCGTCCCGAGCGACTTCTTGAAGTGATCCGTGGCGAGCTGGAATCCATCCGCGAGGAATACGGCGATGCACGCCGTACGCTGATCCAGCATTCGCAGGAAGACCTCAACGTCCTTGATCTCATCGCACCGGAAGACGTAGTAGTTACGCTTTCGCATTCCGGTTACGTCAAGCGCCAGTCGGCAAGCCTGTATCGGGCACAGCGTCGCGGGGGCCGTGGCCGTTCGGCCTCGGCGCTGAAAGACGAGGATTTTGTCGAGCAGCTGTGGGTGGTCAATACCCACGACACCCTGCTTACCTTCACCAGCACCGGCCGCGTGTACTGGCTGAAGGTGTACCAGATGCCCGAAGCGGGCCCCGGCGCCCGCGGCAAACCCATCGTCAACCTGTTGCCGCTGGGTGAGGGCGAGAAGGTGCAGGCCGTGCTTCCGGTGCGCGAATACACCGAGGATCGCTTCGTCTTCTTTGCCACCCGCAAGGGCACGGTGAAGAAAACCCCGCTCACCGAATTCGCCTTCCAGTTGCAGAAGGGTAAGATCGCCATCAACCTTGATGACGGCGATGCGTTGGTGAACGTGGCGCTGACCGACGGCAACAGCGATGTGTTGCTGTTCGCCTCCAACGGCAAGACGGTGCGATTCGACGAATCTTCCGTGCGTTCGATGGGCCGCACCGCCACCGGTGTGCGCGGCATGCGCCTGGCCGACGACAGCACCGTGGTATCGCTGATCGTGGCGCAGGAAGGCGACATCCTCACCGCCACCGAACGTGGTTACGGCAAACGCACGCAGCTCGCGGAATTCCCGAAGAAGGGCCGTGGTACCCAGGGCGTGATCGGCATCCAGTGTTCCGAGCGCAATGGCGGTCTGGTGGCTGCGGTGCAGGTTACCGATGCACACGAGTTGATGCTTATCTCCAACCAGGGCACCCTGGTGCGCACGCGCGTAGCCGAGGTATCTCAGTTGGGTCGCAACACGCAGGGTGTTACCCTGATCAAGCTGCCGTCGGATGAGAACCTGGTGAGCGTGGTGCGCCTGGATGCCGAGGAAGACAACGGTGAGTTGGCCGTTGATGGAGAGGCTGGCGAGATTCCGGCAAGTGATTCCATGCCTGCACCGGGAAGCGACGAGGTCCATTAAGTGATGCATCGGGCCCTGTCGATCGGACCCGAATGTTTCTCCAAGTTATGCCGGAGGGCATCTCAGGATGCCTTCCGGCATTTTTGTTGGCGGCCCGAGGAATTACAATGCCCATGAGCCTAGCCAGCACCTCAAGGAGGAGGTCATGTCTTATCCCTACTATGATGATGTCGAGATGCGCAGCCGCTCGCCATCGTCCGAACCCGAACCCGAACCGACATTGCCTGAGGTGAACGCCGGCAAGACTCTCTCCGGAGAGGGCACGCCAGTCGCGCTCGTCGAACGGGCGGCACGTCTTCCCCGTGAGGCCTACGGTGGCACCAATGATTGCGGGATCAGGTCGATGGCGGGGGCCCATGGGATCGATCCAAGTGAACTTCTCATGGACGCCAATAGTCGTAACCCTGTTATGGCCCGTGAGCAGTGGGACCACCACGAGCGGAACATGTCGACCAGGGAGGAATATCTCGATACGGCCCAGCGTGCTGGCCGGCCCGTTACTTACGAGGCCAGTTCCAACTTCCTCCGGCTTCCACCACGAGGCCAGGCCGCCGTCGTGGTGACTGAACAGCACGCGCGTGTGATGGCTCGCAGTGAGTCTGGCAACCACGCCGCGCATGTCGACTTCCAAGCCGGTACGCGTCAGCCGTTTCGAGTTAACCGGCTGCCCGACGCGCATGCAGACCGTGTCAACCAGCATGCGTTCATGCACGGCCCCTCGCGTCGCCGAGATCCTTCGCCCGAGCGTTGAATCGTCTTCGCCCGGAGGAAATATCGTCCGCCTCCGGGCATTGCAAAGTGATCCATCTGGGCCAATATTGCAGTAATTGGTGGCGGGATGGGTCCCGCCGTCGTGCAGTTTGGCTCCTCCATTGCGCAGCTTGTTCACGACGGCCGCCGCAGGATGGTGCCCATGAGCGCCGGGAGACGCTGTGGAGTTCAAGGATTACTACAAGGTGCTCGGGGTCGAGCCTGACGCCAGCGACGCCGAGATCAAGGCGGCGTATCGCAAGCTTGCGCGCAAATACCACCCCGACCGCAGCAAGGAACCGAACGCCGAGGAGCAATTCAAGGCGATCAACGAGGCCAACGAGGCACTGAAAGACCCTGAAAAGCGTCGGGCCTACGACCAGGTCCGGGCCGGCGGTTACCGTCCGGGTGAGCAGTTCCGGCCGCCGCCGGGCTGGGGCCAGCAGGGCCAGGGTTTCGACTTCGGCGACATGGGTGGTGCCGGCGGTGGGGATTTCAGCGACTTCTTCGAGAGTCTTTTCGGGCGCGGCCGGGGCGGCGGAGGTGCACAGCAGGCCCGTCGAGGTCGTGACATCCAGGCCCAGATCGATACCGACATCCAGACCGCCTTCAGTGGCGGCAAGACGCGCGTGGCGCTCAATGGCGCCTCCGGTGGCGATCGCGTGCTTGAAGTCCGGATTCCTGCGGGTATCCAGCCGGGGCAGGTGATCCGCCTGGCCGGGCAGGGGCATCCGGGGGCCGGCGGTGGCCCATCCGGTGACCTTCTACTCGAAATCGGCATTAAGGACGACCCGCGGTTCCGCCTGGCTGGGCACAACGTGCATTCGACCCTGGCGATCGCTCCGTGGGAAGCCTCCGAGGGCGCCACGATAGCCGTGCCGACCTTGGGCGGCAGCGTGGATCTGCGTATACCTGCGGGCTCGCAGGGCGGTCGCAAGCTGCGGTTGAAGGGGCGTGGCATGCCCGGTGGCGCCCATCCGGGCGACCAGATCGTCACCCTGGAAGTGCGCGTGCCGGAAGCTGTGAACATCGAGCAGAAAGCGGCGTTGAAGGCCTACCGCGAGGCGTTTGCGGACTTCAATCCCCGGGCCTGAGCATCGGTGTCTTTTGACCGGAGTTTTTGCCGGTCAACCCGGCAATAATTCTTTCAGGGTCGAAACGAGCTCTTCTTCCTTGATCGGCTTCACCACATAGGCCTTGGCGCCCTGGCGCATGCCCCATACCTTATCGGTGTCCTGGTCCTTGGTGGTCACCAGCACGATGGGGATGTGGGCCGTGGTCGGCTCCTTGGAGATGGTGCGCGTGGCCTGGAACCCGTTGAGGTTGGGCATGACCACATCCATCAGGATGAGGTCGGGGAGTTCGCGTTTGGCCGCTTCCACGCCGGCGGCACCATCTTCGGCGGTGAGCGCCTCATGCCCGAGTTTCTCGACGATGCGCTTGATGCCAAGCAGTTGCGACGGCGAATCATCGACGATCAGGATACGGGCCATGCATTTTCCCCAGGGACGCTGTGTTCCGGTGGCCAATCGCGACTTCTTGCGATCGGCCAGTCCGGTGGTGATTAGTATTTCCTGAGCATTCTACGGGTCGTGGCGGATTCATCAATCCTCAGCTACCCGCACCACGGTGCGACCGAAGGATTGGCCCTCCAGCATGCCCTCGAATACACCCGGGAGTTCGTCCAGGGTGATTTCCCGGGTGACGATAGTGTCCAGGTGAAGTGGTTTCCAGTCCCCTGCCAGACGGCGCCAGACTTCTTCGCGGATATCCCGGGCGGTGCCGGCCGAAGCAATGCCCAGCAGGCTAACGCCGCGGATGATGAAGGGCATGACAGTGGTGGGGAGCGCGGGACTGCCGGCCAGCCCGCAACTGGCGACATTGCCATACGGCACGATCAGCGGCAGCAGGCCCGACAGCATGTCGCCGCCGACGTTGTCGAGCGCGCCGCCGAAGCGGCCCGAATCAAGCGGCTTGCCTGAGAACTGAAGATGGTGACGGTCGATGCATTGGGTAGCGCCGATGCCTTTGAGGAAATCAAAGCGGTCCGCCTTGCCGGAGATCGCGTGAACCTCGAAGCCGGCCCGGGTGAAGATGTCGGTCGCCAACATGCCCACGCCGCCGGTGGCGCCGGTGACGGCGATCGGGCCCATGGACGGGGCCTGGCGGTTATCGAGCATCCGCAGCAGCGAGAGTGCCGCGGTGAAGCCGGCGGTGCCCAGGGCCATCGCCTCGCGGGTGGTGAGGCCGGCCGGTAGCGGTATCGTCCACAGGGCGGGCAGCTTGATGTATTCGCCATAGCCGCCGTCGCGCGTCTCGGACAGCCCGCTGCCAGTACACAGCACGGCGTCGCCCTCGCCGAATGCAGGATCTGTCGAGGACACCACGCGGCCAGCGACATCGATGCCGCCGTTGAGCGGGAACTGGCGGAGGATCTTCCCCTTGCCGGTGCCTGCCAGCGCGTCCTTGAAGTTCACCGACGACCACTCGACTTTGACCAGTACTTCGCCGTCAACGAGGTCTGCGACCGAGATGTCGGCACGTCCGGCGCGATAACCGCTGGCGTCGTTGTTGATGCGGAAAGCGCGGAATTTTTTCATTGTCCCGTTCCTCAGGCGTGGTCGCCCGCTTCGCCAGGCAGCCATTTGGGTGTGTACACGGCTTCGTAGTTTTCCATCCACGTGAACATCGCTTGGGCGTCTTCGCCGAACCAGAGCGATTCGCGCTGCTCGGCGCGGACGAAGCCTTCTTCCACCATGTGGTCGATGCCTTGTTCCAGTGGCGTGTAGAAACCCCGTGTGCCAAGGAAGGCGCAGGGATAAGTATGCAGGCCCAGTTGCGCCCAGGTGAGCATTTCGAACATTTCATCCAGCGTGCCGAAGCCGCCGGGCAGGGCGACGAAGGCATCGGAGAGCTCGTACATGCGTGTTTTGCGCTCATGCATGGTTTCCACCACGTGCAGCTCCGTAAGGCCGGTATGGCCTACTTCCTTGTCCATGAGGTGACGCGGGATGACTCCGATGGCACGGCCGCCGGCGGCCAGCACGCCGTCGGCTACCTTGCCCATCAGGCCGACGCGACCACCGCCATAGACCAGTGCCGTGCAGCGGCGGGCGATTATTTCACCGAAGGCGAATGCGCGTTCGGCGTACTCGGGCCGCGTGCCCGCGCTGGAACCACAATAGACGCAAAGCGAAGCGATGGTGTGCATGGCATGTCCTGTCGCTTGAAAACGAAAAGGCCCGCCCATGTCGCCACGAGCGGGCCTTGTTGTGCTGCCGGGGCGATCAGTTGCCCTTGTGGATGGCGCGTTTGTCCACCGCAAGCGCCGCCTCGTGCACCGCTTCGGAAAGGGTCGGGTGCGCGTGGATGATGCGGGCGAGGTCTTCGGAAGACCCCTTGAACTCCATGGCCACTACGCATTCGGCGATCAGTTCGGATACACCCGGGCCGACCATGTGCACGCCCAGGATGCGGTCGGTTTCAGCGTGGGCGAGCATCTTCACCTGGCCGATGGCTTCGTTCATGGCCACGGCGCGGCCGATGGCGGCGAAGGGGAAGCTGCCGGCGCGGTAGGGAATGCCTTGGTCCTTGAGTTCTTTTTCCGTCTTGCCGGCCCAGGCGATCTCGGGCTCGGTGTAGATCACCCAGGGGATGCTGTCGTAGTTGACGTGACCTGACTTGCCGGCGATCCACTCGGCCACCGCCATGCCTTCCTCGAAGCCTTTGTGCGCCAGCATCGGGCCGCGCACGGCATCGCCCACCGCCCAGACGCCATCGACGCCGGTGTGGCAGTGCTCGTCGACCACGATGCGACCGCGCTCGTCGAGCTTCACCCCGACATCGTCTGCCAGCAGGCCATCGGCGTAGGCGCGGCGGCCCACGGCCACCAGCAGCTTGTCGACGACGAGGTCGTGGTCGCCATCCTTGTCGTTGTAGGTAAGGTGAACCTCATTGCCCTTGACCTGGGCTTTGGACAGCTTGGCGCCGAGCTTGATATCCAGGCCCAGCTTGCCAAATTCCTTGAAGGCGATCTTGGCGATGTCGGCGTCCGCGGCGCCGAGGAAATCCGGCAATGCTTCGATCACGGTGACTTCGGCGCCAAGGCGACGCCACACACTGCCCAGTTCCAGGCCGATCACGCCCGCGCCGATCACGCCCATGCGCCGGGGCACTTCGGTGATGTCCAGGGCGCCGGCATTGTCGATGATGTACTTGTTGTCGAACTTGGCGAACGGCAGCTCGATGGGCACGGAGCCGGTGGCCAGCACCACGTTGGTGGCGCTGATGGTCTGCGTGGCGCCGTCGTTGCCGGTGATCTCGACGTTGTTGCCCTTGAGCAACTTGCCCTTGCCGAAGTAGCTGACGATCTTGTTGGCCTTGAACAACTGGGCCACGCCGCCGGTGAACTGCTTGACGATTTTATCTTTGCGGCCGATGAAGGTGCCCAGGTCGACCTTGGCATTTTCAACGGTGATGCCGTGCACGGGCAGGTTGTGCGCGATGTTATAGAACTGCTTGGACGAATCGAGCAACGCCTTGGAGGGGATGCAGCCCACATTGAGGCAGGTACCGCCCAGCGCAGCCTTGCCGTCCTTGCCGACGAAGGCATCGACCACGGCGGTTTTCAGGCCCAGCTGCGCGGCGCGGATCGCGGCGTGGTAGCCGGCGGGGCCGCCGCCGATGACGATGACGTCGAATGTGTCGGACATGGGTTACTCATCCTTTGGCAGGGATCGACGGGCGTTGGGGCCTGTCGCTTTCTGCTTTGTAAATGGGGTGAAAGCTCAATTTTTAAAGGTTTTGCGATGACCTTGCGCTTTATGGCGCAACGGTCATCGCCAAGGCCAACCCTTGCCTATTTTGCTTTTGGGTCAGAGACCCAAAAGCATGCGCTGCGGATTCTCAAGCTGGTTCTTGATGTCCACCAGGAACAGCACCGCGTCGCGGCCGTCGATGATGCGGTGGTCGTACGACAGCGCGATGTACATCATGGGCGCCGCGATCACCTGGCCGTTCTCGACGATGGCGCGTTCCTTGATCGTGTGCATGCCCAGGATCGCGCTCTGCGGCGGGTTCACGATGGGCGTGGACAGCAGCGAGCCGAAGGTGCCGCCGTTGGTGATGGTGAAGGTGCCGCCCTGCAGGTCGTCCAGGCCGAGCTTGCCGTCGCGTGCCTTCTTGGCGAAATTCAGGATGCCCTTCTCGACATCGGCGAAGGACATGTCCTGCACGTCGCGCAGTACCGGCGTGACCAGGCCCTTCTCGGTGGAAACGGCGATGGAGACGTCCTGGTAGCCGTGATAGATGATGTCGCTACCGTCCACCGAGGCGTTGACCACGGGGTAGCGCTTGAGCGCTTCGGTGGCCGCCTTGACGAAGAAGCTCATGAAGCCGAGCTTCACGCCGTTGGCCTTCTCGAACGATTCGCCGAGCGTTTTGCGCAGTTTCACCACTTCAGCCAGGTTCACTTCGTTGAACGAGGTGAGCATGGCGATGGAGTTCTTCGACTGCATCAGGCGCTCGGCGATGCGCGAGCGGATGCGGGTCATGGCCACGCGCTCTTCCGGACGCGAACCCGGGGTGGGTTTGGCGGCCGGTGCCGCCGGGGCCGAAGCACCACCGGACTTGCCATAGTTGACCAGGTCTTCCTTGGTGACGCGGCCATCGCGGCCGGTACCGGCAACCTTTGCCGGGTCGATTTTCTCTTCCTCGGCGACGCGGCGGCCGGCGGGCGAGAGTTCATCGGTATTGCCGGGCTTGGCGGCCGGTGCCGCGGTCTTCTCGGCTTTCGGTGCCTCGGCCTTGGCGGATGCGGCTTCCTTCGCCGGTGCGGCTGCGGATGCGCCTTCCTCGATCACGGCAATCAGCTGCTGGCTGTTGACCGTGGTGCCTTCAGGGTGCTTGATCTCCTTGAGCACGCCGTCGACGGGCGAGGGCACTTCCAGCACGACCTTGTCGGTTTCCAGGTCCACCAGGTTCTCGTCGCGCTTGACGGCTTCACCCACCTTCTTGTGCCAGGTGGCAATGAGCGCGTCGGAAACCGACTCGGGCAGGACGGGAACTTTGACTTCGATGGACATGCTTGCCTTACTCCGCTGCGTGATCGGTGCCGACGGGCGCTACAAGCGCCTGTTCGACAAGGGCCGCCTGTTCGGCGACGTGGGTGTTCAAATGGCCGGCAGCCGGCGCCGGTGAGCGCGCGCGGCCGGCGTAGGTAAGGCTTTGTTTGGTATCGACACAGGCCTGCAGGTGATGCCGGATCTGGAACCAGGCGCCCTGGTTCATGGGTTCTTCCTGGCACCAGATGACTTCTTTTGCACCGGTGTATTTGGCAAGCTCCGCGGATACTTCGGCACGCGGGAAAGGATACAGCTGCTCGACGCGGACGATGGCGACATCCTTCAGGCCGCGCTTGCCGGCGTCGTCGAGCAGGTCGTAATAGACCTTGCCCGAGCACAGCACCATGCGCTTGACCTTCTTGTCGGCAAGTTTCTGCTGGTCGCCGATGACAAGCTGGTACTGGCCCGTGGCCAGTTCATCCAGCGAAGACACTGCCAGCTTGTGGCGCAGCAGGGACTTTGGCGTCATCACGATCAGCGGCTTGCGCACCGGGCGCACCAGCTGACGGCGGATCATGTGGAAGGCCTGGGCCGGCGTGGTGGGCACGCAGACCTGCATGTTCTCCATCGCGCACAGCTGCAGGAAGCGCTCCAGGCGCGCGGACGAATGCTCCGGGCCCTGGCCTTCGTAGCCGTGGGGCAGGAACAGGGCCAGGCCGCACAGGCGGTTCCACTTCGCTTCGCCGGAGCTGATGAACTGGTCGATCACCACCTGCGCGCCGTTGGCGAAGTCGCCGAACTGGCCTTCCCAGATGCCCAGCTGATCCGGTGAGGTGGTGGCCTCGCCGTATTCGAAGGCCATCACGGCTTCTTCGGACAGCAGCGAATCGATCACATCAACCAGCGCGCCCTTGCGCACTTTCGACAGCGGCAGGTAGGTGTTGTCTGAGTTCTGGTCGTGCAGCACCGCATGGCGGTGGAAGAAGGTGCCGCGGCCGGCATCCTGGCCGACCAGACGCAGGTCGTGGCCTTCGTCGATCAGGCTGGCGTAGGCCAGGTTCTCGGCAAAGCCCCAGTCGCCCGGCAGTTCACCCGCGGCCATCTTGCGGCGGTCTTCGTAGATCTTCGCCACGCGCGGATGCAGCGTGATATCGGTGGGGATATCAAGGATGGTGGCGCTGAGCTCGGCCAGCTTCTTGCGGTTGACGCCGGTGTCGGCGGGAGTGGCGAGCGTGTTGCCAGCGAAACGGGCCCAGTCGACGGGAATGTCGCGGTCGGGGGTTTCGTCCAGCGCGATCAGCGAGCCGCCAGCCTCAAGGCGCGCACGGTAGTCGTCGAGCATCTTCTGGCCATCGTCGGCGCCGATCACATTGCCGGCGACCAGTCGCTGGGCGTAGAGATCGCGGGTGGTCGCGCGCTTGCGGATCACCTGGTACATCAGCGGCTGCGTGGCGGCGGGCTCGTCGGCCTCGTTGTGGCCGTGGCGGCGGTAGCAGACCAGGTCGATCACCACATCTTTCTTGAATTCCTTGCGGAATTCATAGGCCAGCCGGGTGACCTGCAGCACCGCTTCCGGATCGTCGCCGTTCACATGCAGCACCGGCGCATTGACCATCTTGGCAAGGTCGGTGCAGTACAGCGTGGAACGGGCGTCCTCCGGCTTGGACGTGGTGAAACCCACCTGGTTGTTGATCACGATGTGCAAGGTGCCGCCGATGGCGAAACCACGCGCCTGCGACATGTTCAACAGTTCCATGCCCACGCCCTGGCCGGCGAAAGCGGCATCGCCGTGCACAAGCACGGCCAGCGACTGACGGCGTTCGGCATCGCGGCGGCGCGACTGGCGCGCGTGCACTGACCCGGCTACCACGGGGTTGACGATTTCCAGGTGCGACGGGTTGAAGGCCAGTGCCACATGCACGCCACCGTTGGGCGTTTTGACGTCGGCGGAAAAACCCATGTGGTATTTCACGTCGCCGGAGTGGTGCGGATCGTCCGGGTGGTCGAACTTGCCTTCGAATTCATTGAAGAGCTGGTGCGGCGGCTTGCCCAGGATGTTCACCAGTACGTTCAGGCGGCCGCGATGGGCCATGCCGATGATGATTTCGCGCATGCCATTGTCGCCGCCGGCACGCACGACATCGTCGACCATGGGGATCAGGCTGTCGCCGCCTTCCAGCGAGAAGCGCTTCTGGCCGACGTACTTGGTATGCAGGTAGCGCTCAAGGCCCTCGGCGGCGGTGAGCGCCTCCAGTAGGCGGACCTTTTCCTTCTTGTCGAACCCGGCGTCGGCGTTGGCCTTTTCCAGCCTTGAGTAGATCCAGCGGCGCTGGTCATGGTCGCTGATGTACATGAATTCGGCACCGATGGTGCCGGTGTAGACCTTCTTCAGCCGCGCCAGCAGCTCGCGCAACACCAGGCGCTGACCGCCGCCGGCGTAGGTGCCGCAGTCGAATTCGGTGTCAAGGTCGGACTCGCTGAGCCCGTGGAAGGCCAGGCCCAGGTCCGGTGCTTCCATCTTGGTGGCAAGGCCGAGCGGATCCAGGTCGGCGGCCAGATGGCCGCGAGAACGATAGGCGGTGAGCAGGCGGATGACGCCGGCCTGCTTGCGGGCGTGGGCGTCGTCGCCGGCGCTGACCGCGGGGGCGGCGGTGGAGCGGCGCTGGCGCTGGGCTGCCTCGATGCGCGCGATGGCGGCCGAGTGGGGGGTGTCCCCGGCCTCGCGGCCCTTGAATGCCCTGAAATAACCGTCCCATTCAGTGGAGACGGAGGAAGGATCCGCCAGCCAGAATTCGTACATTTGCTCGACGTAATCGGCGTTACCGCCGGCGAGCTGGGAAGAATCGAAAAACTCGCGGATCAGGTTTGTGCTCACGTCACCACCGGCCAACACGATAAGGATGGCCGCCAAGCTAGCTGTGTGGGGCAGGCTGGCGGCATAAAGAATTCCTTAAGTATAGCTCCCCCGTGCTGCGGCGCGCCAACTTTGAGACACCGTTTACAGGTCGATCCGGCGCAGTTCCGCTGCCGGTTGGGAGCGTTCCCACATGGCATCGAAATACGCCTGTAAACGTGCGCGTTCACCTACTTCCCCGGCGGGCCCGCGGGTGTCGTGCCGCGAGGCCTCGGGCCTGAACAGCAGGCCACCGGCGTCGACGACGGTGTAGGCGGATGCGTAGGCGCGGTCCACGGCTTCCGATGGCACCCGAATGGACATCGCACTGGACATGCGCTGGACCAGGGCAAGCAGGCGGGGTGCCTCCACCTGCAGCCGCGAGGCGTCCTGCACCAGGATGCGGACCTGCGCACCGCGGCCAGACACAGCAAGCGATCGCAGGGCATCCAGCACGGCTTCGTCATCGTGGACCTCGCCATCCAGGCGGTGTTCGAGGATCGATGCTTCGTGCCGGGCGCTGGCCAGGAGCCTGGCTAATGCGGCCGCCCTCATAGGGGCGGAGGCGATGGGTTCGGCGGCCATGCTTGCTCCTGGCGTTGGGGCGGTGAGGTGGGGGTGGGTTAGCGACCGCGGGAAGGGACCAGGACGCCATCGTTGACCAGGGCCAGCAGGACATCGACGTCCGCACCGTCAAGGGACTTGGCATCAACCCGTGGTTTTGCGCACACGGCGCGTGCGAAGCCGGTGTTGGTGTCGTAGGCATGGCCGCTGGCAAACAGACGCGCATGGCGGCCATGGCGGACCCATGCCAGTCGCGCCCAGGGATGGCGAAGGAATTCACGTCCGGCCGCAAGGTGTTTTTCCAGGGCCGCGACAGTCATCGCCCGTGCCGGTCCCGCGACCGTCTGCGCGCTTCGGTACCGGGTGATGAATCGGCCGAACCAGTCCGCCAGCGTGTCATCGTCGAGGGTCGAGGCAGTGGGCACGGCAGCGCGGACCCGGTCCAGCGAGGCCTTGTCAATCTCGCCTGCCGCCGTGGCGGGGGCAAGGTCCGGATCGGTGTAGCGATCTTCGTCGGCAAGGCGTTCGGCGATGAAGTCGGCCAGATCGCCGGTCAGCTCCGCCTTCGACGGTGCGCGCATGCCGATCGAGAGCGTCATGCAGTTGCCCACGGCCACGCCATCGTGTGGCACGCCCGGTGGCAGGTACAGCATGTCGCCGGGCTCCAGCAGCCACTCATGAGTGGGTTCGAAGCTCGCCAGTTGCTTCAGCTCGATATCGGGGCGGAAGTCCTTCGGCGCGCCAGGATCGTTGCTTATGGCCCAGTGGCGCTGGCCGATGCCCTGCAACAGGAACACGTCGTACTGGTCGACATGGGCCCCCACGCCGCCGCCATCCTCGGCATAGGACACCATCACATCGTCCACGCGCCAGCTGGGCAGGAAGGCGAAGGCATCGAGCAGGGCGGCGACGTCCGCGTCCCATTTGTCCACGTCCTGCACCAGCAGGGTCCAGCCGCGGGACGGCGTTGAGGCGAAATCTTCCTCCTTGAACGGTCCGCTGCGCATGGTCCACCGGTCGCGCTTTTCATCATGAGTGATCAGCCGGGCGAGCACGGCATCTTCCATCGCCAGACCCGCCAGGTCGTCGGGCTGCAGCGGTGGCTGGAAGCCCGGGAAAGCGTTACGGATCAAAAGGGGGCGTTTCTGCCAGTAGTCGCGCAGGAACTCGGCGGGGGACATGCCCAGGCGCTGTCTGGTGTCGCCGCGCGCTTCGATCGGTAGGGAGGTTTTGGCCATGCCTTTCATTCTAGCCGTTGGACCGATTGCCCCGGGAGCATGATGCGGCGCAATATCGGTGGTCCACGTCCCTGCGGAAAGCGACCATGATCTACGAAAGCATCCTGGACACCATTGGCAACACGCCGGTAGTGAAGCTGCATCGGCTGGCTCCTGCCGGCATCACCCTGTATGCCAAGGTGGAAGCGTTCAACCCTGCCGGATCGGTGAAGGATCGCCTGGCCCTGGCGATCATCCTTGACGCGGAGAAGACCGGCGCGATCAAGCCCGGACAGACGGTAGTGGAAGCCACCTCAGGCAATACCGGCGTGGCCCTGGCGGCGGTGTGCGCCGCCCGCGGCTATCCCTTCGTGGCGGTGATGAGCGAAACGTTCTCGATCGAGCGGCGCAAGCTGATCCGTGCCTACGGTGGCAAGGTGTTGCTGACGCCGGGCGCGGCTCGCGGCACTGGCATGGTGAAAAAGGCCCAGGAACTGGCTGAGAAACATGGCTGGTTCCTCGCCCGCCAGTTCGACAACCCGGCCAATCCGGCTTATCACCGCAGCACCACGGCAGCGGAGATCCTGCTCGACTTCGCCGGAAAACGGCTGGACTACTTCGTTACCGGGTGGGGTACCGGCGGCACCATGACAGGCGTTGGCGAAGTGTTGCGGGTGGCGCGACCGGACGTAAAGCTCATCGCCTGCGAGCCTGCCGGGGCTTCATTGCTCAACGGCAAGGAATGGCAGCCGCACAAGATCCAGGGCTGGACACCGGATTTCGTGCCTTCGGTACTCAACCGCGACGTGGCTTCGAAAGTGCTGACCGTTGACGATGTCGTGGCCCGTGACACGGCCCGCCGCCTGGCGCAGGAAGAGGGCATCTTCGTGGGCATCAGTGCCGGGGCCACGATGGCCGCTGCGCTGGACGTGGCCAAGGATGCTGGCGAGGGTGCCGTGATCCTTGCCATGCTGCCCGATACGGGCGAGCGGTATCTGTCCACCTTCCTGTTCGAGGGTGTGAACGAGGGTTCCGACGAGATCGATTGATCGCCCGGCCGGGCCTTTGAAGCGCTAGATGCCTTTTGCCAGTTCAGAAGCCAACCCCGTGTAGCTACCCGGGGTCATCTCCAGCAGTCGCTGCCTGGCTTGATCGGGAAGATCCAGCGAGCCAATGAACTCGCGCATGGAGTCGCGCGTGATGCCATGGCCGCGCGTAAGTGCCTTGAGCTGTTCATACGGCTCGGGCAGGCCGTACCGGCGCATCACCGTCTGCACCGCTTCAGCCAGTACTTCCCAGCTGGCATCGAGGTCGGTGGCCAGGCGGTCGGCATTGACGGTGAGCTTCCCTAAGCCCTTGCGCAGCGATTCCAGCGATACCAGCGTGTGCCCGAAGGCGGTGCCCAGGGCGCGCAGCACGGTGGAGTCGGTAAGATCGCGCTGCCAGCGGCTGATGGGGAGCTTCTCGGCGAAATGGCCAAGCAGCGCATTGGCCACGCCGAAGTTGCCCTCGGCATTTTCGAAGTCGATCGGGTTGACCTTGTGCGGCATGGTCGAGGAACCGACCTCGCCGGCCTTCAGCGCCTGGCGGAAATAACCCTGCGAGATATAACCCCAGATGTCGCGGGCCAGATCAATCAGGATCACATTGATGCGGCGGACGACATCGCAGAACTCCGCGATGCCGTCATGCGGTTCGATCTGGGTGGTATAGGCGTTGTAGGACAAACCAATCTGTTCGACGAAGCCCTTGGACAGCGCGCGCCAGTCCACTTCCGGGTAGGCCGCCACGTGCGCGTTGTAGTTACCCACCGCACCGTTGATCTTGCCGGGAATTTCCACTTCCACCAATTGGTCACGCTGGCGCACCAGGCGTGCCACCACGTTGGCCAGTTCCTTGCCGAGGGTTGTCGGCGAGGCGGTCTGGCCGTGCGTGCGCGAGAGCATCGGCAAGGAGGCATGCTGGTGGGACAGCGCACGCAGCGCGTCGATCACCTGGTCGAAGGCCGGCAGCAGTACCTCGTCGCGGGCGTCGCGGAGCATCAGTGCATAGGAGAGGTTGTTGATGTCCTCGCTGGTGCAGGCAAAGTGCACGAACTCCCGCGCCTGGGCCAGCGCGGCGTCATCGCCCATGCGCTCCTTGATGAAATACTCCACGGCTTTCACGTCGTGGTTGGTGGTGGCCTCGATGGCCTTGATGCGGGCGCCGTCATCGAGCGAGAACCCATCGGCAATGGCCAGCAGCTTCGCAGATTCCGCCTTGCCGAAGGCGGGCAGTTCCACGATGCCGGTGTTGGCGGCCAGGGTGAGCAGCCAGTGGATCTCCACGTGCACACGCCGGTGCATCAGGCCGTATTCGCTGAAGATCGGCCGCAGCGGCTCCACCTTGGAGGCGTAACGTCCGTCGAGCGGCGAAAGGGCGGTGAGGGCGGCATGCGACATGGCGGCGTCCAGGCGGTTTCGTGGGTCAGCCGGCGATTATACCTGTGCGGCCTCCACGCGGCTTTAGCCTGGGGCTGCCTATACTCGGTGCCATGCCAAATCCACAGGAACGCCCCGCATGACCAAGTTTCGCACTGAGCGCGACAGCATGGGTGAGTTGAACGTGCCGGCCGACGCGCTCTACGGCGCCCAGACCCAGCGCGCCGTCGACAATTTTCCCATTTCCGGCCTGCCCATGCCGCGTGAGTTCATCCGCGCCCTGGGCCTGGTCAAGGCGGCCGCCGCGGAAGCCAACGGCAAGCTTGGTTACCTGAAGAAGAAGCAGGTCAAGGCGATCCGCCAGGCCGCCGAGGCGGTAGCTGCCGGCCAATACGATGGTCATTTCCCGATCGATGTTTTCCAGACCGGTTCGGGCACCAGTTCCAACATGAACGCCAACGAGGTGATCGCGCATGTCGCGGCCCGGGCAGGCACGCCGGTACACGCCAACGATCACGTCAACTATGGGCAGAGTTCCAACGATGTGATTCCCACGGCCATCCAGGTGAGCGCCGCGCTCACCGTGCACGAGCACCTGTTGCCGGCACTGGCCCACCTTGGCAAGACCATCGACAAACGTGCCCGACAGCTTCGCAACGTGGCCAAAACCGGCCGCACGCATCTGATGGACGCCATGCCGGTGACCTTCGGCCAGGAACTGTCCGGCTGGTCGGCGCAGATCGCCTCGGCGCGCAAACGCATCGGCGATACGCTCGTGCGCGTGCAGCAGCTACCCCAGGGCGGTAGTGCGGTCGGCACCGGCATCAACGCTGATCCGAAGTTCGGACCCGCGGTGGCGCAGGAGTTGAAGCGACTGACTGGCGTGAAATTCGAATCGTCGGAGAATTTCTACGAAGGGATGTCGTCGCAGGATGCCGCGGTGGAACTCTCCGGCCAGCTGAAGACGCTGGCCGTGTCGTTGATGAAGATTGCCAATGATCTTCGCTGGATGAATTCAGGCCCGCTGGCCGGCCTTGGCGAAATCGAGCTTCCGGCGCTGCAGCCCGGGTCGTCGATCATGCCGGGCAAGGTCAATCCGGTGATCCCGGAAGCCACCGCGATGGTAGCGGCGCAGGTAATCGGCAACGATGCCACCATCACCATCGGCGGACAGTCGGGCAACTTCCAGTTGAACGTGATGTTGCCGGTGATCGCCTATAACCTGTTGCAGTCGATCCAGCTGCTGGCCAATGTATCGCGGCTGCTGGCCGACAAGGCCATCGCCGGTTTCACCGTGAACCGGGAGCGGATCAAATTGGCGCTGGATCGCAATCCCATCCTGGTTACCGCGCTCAATCCGGTGATCGGTTACGAGAAGGGTGCTGCGACGGCGAAGCAGGCATACAAGGAAGGTCGGCCGATCCTCGACGTGGCCGTGGAATCGACAGGATTGCCCCGAGAAGAGCTCAAGGAACTGCTTGACCCGCTCGAACTCACGCGTGGCGGCATCCGTGAAGGCAGTGGAGGCGGGGGCTGACGAGTGATGCGTAGTTATGACCCCTAAGACCGCGTTGACATTATCCGTATCCAAGCTTGAGCGACCGTCTGACGACATGCGACGCGACGGTGCGAACCCGCGGCTCGAGTTCGTTCCAATGCTTCTGAAAGTCGCCAACAGCTCGACTCATCGGGCAGCCATCTGCATCCAGGCGGCGTGGCGGACGAGGATGGTTCGTCGCCATATGGCTGTGACGGCCATGTGCCCTGGAATCATTCTGGTCCGCTTCGACGACGCGTCCAACGAGTGGTTGGCGTCTGCAGGATTCACATTGGGCGGCCAATCCGGCGTGTGCGCGAAGCACACGTTTTCATATGCCAGCGTTGACCAGCGCCGTCATATCGTTGGGCTCGGGGCATACGATGGCCTGGTTGAACCTGTCGATGTCATGCATGGCGATAAAACGACTGTCGCCCTGATCAATGGCGGTTTCTACAACATGGCAGGGCGCGCCGACGCTACCGCGGCATATCACGCCACGATAGGAGCAAGTCGAACGGCAGCCTGCTCCATGCCATCGCTCCATATACCCGAAGCCTACAAGAACGACTATGTCTATATCGAACTCGAGGACGGCTCATCAATGTTTGCCGCTCCCCAACTCGGCAAGAATGGGAACCCTATGTTCATGGAGGACCGGCTCAACAACCCAGCCTACCGCGTGCCTGCCGATTTTGATTTCGCCGATAGCTTCATTGCACCTGGCACGCTTCGTCACGCCGCCGATCGGAATCCACGATCAGCTGTTAGTTTACCGAGCGAGCCCGGCAGAGGCCGGGCTCGCCTTGTCGTAGGCCTGGCTAAAGCCCGGGGAGCCGACCAAGGCTACTCGCTTGTCGAATGGTCCCGGCTTGTCGCCCGAATCGACAGATTGGCATCTCCAGCCAATGCGTCGTTCAATCTCGACGGGGGTTTCTCAGCGTCGCTGGTTGTTCGTGACAAGAATCACCTACCCGTTGTGACGGCGCAGGCCACGCGCGGCAGGCCGGTGGCGAACGTCATCAAGGTTTCGATGCGCTGATCGCGTCTAGCGATCGACCGATCTGGAGTGCCGGCCCCGGCTGAGCCACCATGGCCAGCAGGACGTCAAGCTCGCTCGTGGCGAGTACGCCTTCGGCTACGTCGGTCTCAATGGCTACCGCCATCTCTTGCAGATCGTCCAGAGTCAACCATTCATCGTATTTCATGACGTTGGGACCCAAAAAAACTCTGTCACCTTTCAGAGCCATGGAAAGCATGGTTGCGGTGAGCCTGGAATGCTCAATTTCGGTCGCGGAGCCCCGGTAGCCCGTGGTGTGGTCAGTTACGAAGCGGTGGTAAGGCACGTGGCCCTGCCAACTGGCGTGGCGCTCGGGCGTAAACATATCCTTGTGTTCCAGGTAGATGGTTGGATGTCCCATCAAGGCCAGGGGCTCGAGCGCGCCGCTGCGCACGCCGATAATCGGTGCGGCGGTTTTCTCCAGCAGACGATTCATGAAGTACCACTGGTTTTCCCGGGGAGCAAGGATCGCCTTGCCGTTCGCATGAGCAGCCCAGAATCGGCCGATGTGCGGGCGATGCGCCGGCCGGTATTTGTGGCGATTAACGACCACGTCCAGGTTCTCCGCACCCCGTGCCTTGTTGATGAAAGTGTCCGCCACGAAATAGACCTTCCGGCCAGTTTTCTCAAGAGCCGTGGCAATCTGTTCGAACATGGCCGGCCGCGATATGGCCTCTGCTTCGCGTTGGGTGGGAAGCGGCCTGTCGGCTATCCACAGGCCGACGTCGCCGCACCCGATGCCTTGTTCTTTCATCACTCGCTCGACGAGCCCATCGATGATCTTTTGGTCGGTGGGCGAGACCATATTGCTTACGTATTGTTTAAACGATGCATGCTTGGCCTGGATGTCCTCAGGCCCGAGCCCCGCAAACTGTCGGCGAAGAATTTCGGTCGATACGGAGATGTGGAACACGTGCGTATCCGTTGCATCCATGCCAAGGGGAGAGTCGAATCCTTCAACGTGGGCAAAGTTACGCAAGGTCGCCGGATCGTCCAGCGTTTCACGGGCCGCACGCAGATCGCCGGCGAATCCGACCAGGGCAATGCGCTGCTCGGGATCGGCCTCTCCATTGGCTTCAAGCGCAGCCACCAGCACTCTATAGGCCTCGCGCGCATGGCTTTCTTCCGCGGCATCGCCTTGCGTAAAGGCCACCGAAATGCGCAGCCTCGGTTCAACCAGGGCCGCCAGGATCATTGAATATCGATCGCCCGTGGCGTACCCGGGAAGCATCAGATGGATGTCCTGACTGGGGTCGTCCAATAGCCCGGAGAATTCGTGATCACGTGCATGGGTGTAAGGCATGCCAATGCCTTGCTTAGGGTCCAGCCAGTTCTTCTGGTTCTCCAGAACGATTTCCATGGGGATGTTGATCGCTTTTTTGATAGCGGTCGATTGGGCCTGTCTGACGAATTCGGCGCCGATTTCACGCCGAACAGCAGATGCCCCGGCGGCGACTGAAGCGAATGCCTGCTGCATTTTCTTCTGTTCGGCCCGTGCTGTTCCCGGGTTATGGGCTGCAAAGAACGCAGGAAATACAGTTGTACGGGGCGCGAAGCAGGGCCATCCGGCTCGGCTGACGGAGGGATGGAAGCTGTCGTTCTGGATCGAGTTGGCGATCGCCCTGGGTGACAACGGGGTCGTAGGTTCCTTCCTGTTGAAGAGATCGCTCTCGGAAGCGTGTGTCTCGGGCAGCGAGGTTTGTTTCTGCAATGTGCCAATAGTCAGCATGACCATTCCTTTTGAAGAGGGTTTTATCCTGACCGTCGCGGTTGCGGTTTGCATTCAAGAAATGATCACGATTTCCACGATTCAGATCCTCTCGCCTGGCTTGTAGGCGCATTCACGACAAGACTTTCCTTTAGACATCGTCCTGCGAGCCTGGCTATACGTTCGGTGCATAAAAAAACCGCCGGCTAACCGGCGGTTTGGAAGCGTTTAGATTTCAGTTGCTTCAGGTGTCGTCGCGCCAGCGGCGGATCCAGATGGCTCCGGCGATCAGCGCCACCCCGCAGATCATGCCGATCCAGGCGGTACTGGTGCCCAGCGTGGCGTACAGGTTAGAGAGGCTCAGGAACTGCACCATCGGGTTGTCGGGGTTGTCCACGCCTTCCAGACCGATGCCCAGGCTGACGTTATTACCGGCATGGTGGGCGGCGGCGAACCAGCTACCGGGCCACACGCTACCCAACAGACGCGGCAGGAACTGGCTCCAGTAGAAGTTGCCCGAGGGGAGCAGGCCCATCAGCTGCACCCACCAGATCAGCACGCCGGTGACCACCGGGATCGCCACCGCCCACAGGAAGGGCTTGGACTTGGCCCAGGCCGAGCACAGCATCAGCCAGCCTACCGTCGGCAGCGCCCACAGGAAGTACATCGGGATGCTGGCAATCAGGTTGGCGATCACCCGGAATGGATGGGCCAGGGTCAACAGCTGCCACACGCCCAGGCCATGCATCGACAACACCGTGGCGTACATCAGCAGGGTAATGAGCCCGGCAACCACGCCGGTGACGAAGGCCACGGCGGGGGCGACGATGGTGGCGGCCAGCACCTTGGACAGCACCGTCTGTGTGTCGGTGATCGGCAGCGACTTCCAGAACAACAGGCTGCGGTCGCGGCGATCGTCGTACAGGGCGCCCAGGCAGTAGAAGAACACCACGAAACCCATGACCACCGAGATGATCGCGGTGGAAAACAGCATGGCCGTATCCAGGCCCATGCCCACCATCGCCAACTGCCGTTGGTCGAGCATCTTGCCCAATTCACGGATGGAGCTGCCGCCGAAGCGGAAGTTCTGCCCGGAGACGACTTCGCTTGCGATCAGGGTCATCAGGTTCAGCACCAGGAAGATGGCGCCGCCGATCAGGGGCGCACGGATGAAGCCACCCTTGTGTTCCCAGATTTCGCGTTTGACGAGCCAGTAGAGGGTGTTCATGCGTAGGTTCCCTTCATGGTGGCGACGAAGAGGTCGGCGATGGATGGCCGGCGCAATTCCCCGAGCGTGGACAAATGCCCGCGGTCGGCGTTATCGAACAGGAAGATGCTTTTGCCGAACACCTGCCGTTCGTCGAGCGGCTTGAGTGCGCGGGCCTCGGCGGCACGCTCGGCGCCCACCATCACTTCGCAGAAGCGCTCGCCCACGGCATCCATGTCGGCATCGAGCACGATGCGGCCGTCGCGGATGAACATCAGGTCGGTGAGGATGTTCTCGATCTCCTCCACCTGGTGGGTGGTGATCAGGATCGTCTTGTCCTCGTCGAAATAATCTTCCAGCAGGCTCTGGTAGAACTGCTTGCGATAGAGCAGGTCCAGGCCGAGTGTGGGTTCGTCCAGCACCAGCAGGCGAGCGTCGATCGCCATCACCAGCGACAGGTGCATCTGCACGATCATGCCCTTGGACATCTGCTTGACCTTCATCCGCGGGGTCAGCTTGGTCCGAGCCAGGAAGGCCTCGCACTTGGCACGGCTGAATCGCGGGTGCACGGCTTCGACGAAGTCCACCGCGTCTTTCACGCACAGCCAGCGCGGAAGTACCGCCACATCGGCGATGAAACACACCTGTTCCATCAGTTTGCCGCGGCTATGGCGCGGGTCCATGCCCAGCACGGAAAGCTCGCCATCGAAATCGGTCAGGCCCAGGATGGCCTTCAGCGCCGTGGTTTTGCCCGCCCCGTTGGGGCCGATCAGCCCCACGATGCGGCCGGACTGGATCTGGAAGCTGGCGCCGGCCAGCGCCCTGGCGTCCTTGTAAGTCTTGGACAGGCCGTTGGCACTGATGACGGTGCTCATGGGGTCTCCTTCGCGTTGCCGCCTTCGGGCAGGTCGCGCAGCAGGGTCTTGAGGTCCAGGCCAAGGCGCTGCAGTCGAGCCAGCACGATCGGCCACTCTTCGCGCAGGAAACGCTCCCGCTCGGATTTAAGCAGCGCCTCGCGAGCGCCATCGATAACGAACATGCCCAATCCCCTCCGTTTCTCAACCAGTTGTTCGTCGACCAGCTCCTGGTACGCCTTCGAGACGGTCAGCGGATTGATGGAAAAATCCGCTGCCACCTGGCGCACCGACGGCAGCGGGTCGCCCTCGTTCAGGGCGCCGTCCAGGATCATCGCCACTACACGTTCGTGTAGCTGGCGATAAATCGGGACGCTGTCGTTCCAGGTAACGGTCATATGGGTTATTCCTTGCCTGCGGGGCGAAGTGCCGTGCCAAACGAATAGTAGGGCATGGCCAGTTGTGATCCGATCAGTCCCAGCGCCTGGTCGCGTGCATCACGGGCCAGCGCGGTTGCGCCCGGGCTCCGGTGCAGTGCACCCGTCGCGCCCATCTGGGCTGCGGTGGGGCGGACCACGATGGTCTGGAACTGGGTGACGTTGATGCCGTCGATGACGCTGGCCAGCGGCTGGGCCGGGGCCGGGAATTCGATGTCTGCGGAGCGCAAGGCGAACAGGGTGGCTCCGACTAGCAGGGTCGAGACGGCCATGGCGATGGGGTTCGGCGCTTTCATGGGTGTTCTCCGCGGAAAGATGTTGCGTTACTCGGCGTCGGGGGTGACGACGATGGGGGCGAGCGTGGTGATCGTGGCGGTGACCGTCAGCGGGGCCAGGTCCGTCACTTCGATGCCGTTGATGTAGCGGGCGGCGGAAGCGGCAGCGATGTGGGCAACCGGGGCGGCGTAGTTGGTGGTGTCGCGGACGGCGGCGACGCTGGCGAAGGTGATTAGCAGTGAAGCAACGGCGGCGGTGGCGTTGATGCGGTTCATGGTGATGTCCTTTGGTGGTGATGTGGGTGACCGGTGTTGTAGTGAACTATAACACCATGTTTCGACCCGTCAAGGATTTTTTTTGAAAAGTCACCATGACTAATGGCCTATATGACCAAAGACTTTTAAAATCAGTGCGTTAACTTTAAGAACTGGCGCTCGGCGCGCACTTTGGGCATGCTCGGGGCGTGAAATTGGCTGGGAAAAAGCATGCAAAGCGGTCTGGAAGGGCGTGTTGTGGTGGTCACAGGCGCCAGCAAGGGCATGGGATTGGCGTGTGCGACGGCATTGGCCCGCGAAGGCGCCACGGTGGCGGGGATTTCCCGGAGTCGCGAGCACCTTGAGCTCGCCCAGGGCGACCTGCACGGCCACGGCCTGGAAATGGCCATTTACGACGCCGATCTATCCGATGCGGAGGCTGCCCGCGACGTGCTCTTGCGTATTGGCCACGAAATCGGGCCGGTCGATGTACTGGTCAACTCCGCTGGCGCGGCGCGGCGCTATCCGGCCGAAGAGCTCGATATGCATGCGTTCGAACAAGCCTTTGGTGCCAAGTACTACACCTACGTCAACGCCATTGAAGCGGTGATCCGCGGCATGGCCGAGCGAGGCCGCGGCAGTATCGTCAGCATCGTGGGGCAGGGTGGGCGGCAAGCCAATGAGGTGCATATCGCCGGTGGTTCGGCTAACGCTGCGTTGATGCTCGCGACGGTGGGCTATGCCCGGGCTTATGCGCGCAAGGGTGTGCGCGTGAATGCGATCAACCCCGGTTACACGCGTACTGGTCGCGTTGAAGAGGGCCTCAACGCCTCGATGCGCGCCACCGGCCGCGACAAGGAAGACCTGCTCGACGAACTGCTGCGCGACATCCCCATGGGACGCATGGCCGAGCCCGCCGAGATTGCCGCCGTCGCTGTATTTCTGGCGTCGGATCTGGCCAGTTACGTCACTGGCGCGATCATCCCCATGGACGGCGGCAAGGCTTCGGTGATCTGACTTACAGTTCGGCGCGGAACTCGATGCCGATGATGCGTGGATCGTTGACGAACGCGGTGCGGTTGTTGAAGTCAATCGCGCCGGTGATCACTTGCTTGCCGGTGATGTTGCGGCTGTAAAGCGCGACCTCGCGCTTGCCGAAGTCCCAGTTATAGCCCAGGCGCAAGCCGCCTTCGAGGAACGCCTTGGACCGGTATTCGGCCGAGTCATACAGGAAGAAGTTGATCTCGCTCCGGTAGTTCCAGTCGGTGTAGACAAAGAATTCGCCGTTATCGCCGTAAGGGATCCCGTAGCGGGCGGTAAAGGTGCCGATCCACTTGGGAGAGTTCGGCAGCACGTTGCCGTTGATCAGCGCGTTGCCCTGGGCATTGAGCGGATCAAGCACCGTGCAGCCGGAACCGCAGATCGCCACGGCGAGGTTCCGATCCTTCAGTTCCGTGTGGTTGTAGCTGCCACCGGCGGTGACGATGAAGTTCGGCGTGAGATACGCCTCGGCATCGAATTCGGCGCCATAGCCTTCGGTCTTCTTCGCATTGAGCAACTGCGTCACGTTGGTGGCGCCGCCTACCGCGGTGAGCTGCTCGTTGTGCATGTTGTACTTGTAGATGTCGGCGTTGAAGCGCAGCTTGCCGTCGGCGGCGAGCGTCTTCATGCCGAACTCGTACGAGGTGATGGTTTCGGGCTTGGCGGTTGAGATGGTGTCGCCGAAGGTGATGCGGCCCTGCACGCTGGGCGCGCGGAAGCCGTTGGCCACGCGCACATAGGCGTTGGTCTTGTCGCTGATGGCGTAGCTTCCGGTGATGTCACCGCTCCAGCGCGCATCGGTGGGCTTGGAGGTCAGCGGACCGAGCGGCCCGTCAAAGCCGAACACGCGGTTGGCCGAGAAATCACGCTTGTCATGTGAGAAGCGGGCACCGGCCCGGATGTCGAAGCGATCGGTAACGTCGTAGTCGGCCGAACCGAACACCGCCCACGCCTTGGTGCGCTGCGACTGTTGCGCCCAGTCGTTGAGGGCGTGGTTGGCCAGCGTGTCGTACGAGAAATTATCGATGGCGATATCTTCGTCGAAGTAGTACACGCCGGTCTGCCATTTCAGGCGCTCGGTCTGGTCGTTGGACAGGCGTACTTCCTGGGTGATCTGGCGGTCCTTCGGCAACGCGTCGGCGGTTTCGGACGGGAAGGGGATCACACCCGGGCCGCTGGGCGGCGCGTACACGGCGCCGTAACCACCGTCGACGTCGCCCAGGCTATAGGTGGTGGCGCGTTCAAGGCCCGTGATCGAGGTCAGGTTAAGGTCACCCAGTTTCCAGTTCAGGTGCAGGTTGCTGCCCCAGGTGAACAGGTGCTGCTTGTTGTTGCCGTCCTGGGCTACCTTGTCGCGGTCGAAGCCCGGCACGAAGCTGGGCTCGCCCAGTTCGATGGCATTGGCGCGGTTGACCATGGCGCTGCCATCGAGCCATCGGGCGTGCACGTTGATCAGCGCGCTGAAATCACTATTGGGTTCGTACAGTGCCTGTACGCGCACGGCGCGATCGTTGTAACCGCCCAGGTCGTCGTTCTTGCCCTTGAAGGTATTGTCGATCCAGTTATCGCGATGCTGGGCGAGCGCCGAGATGCGCGCCGACCACGCAGAGGAAAGCGCGCCGCCGATAGCCGCCTCGGCGTTGGCCGTGCCGAGCGAGCCGTAGGATACGCGGGCGTAACCGGTGGTTTCCTGCGTGGGCTTGCGCGATTCGAACTTGATCACACCCGCCGGGGAATTGCGCCCGAACAGCGTGCCCTGCGGACCGCGCAGTACTTCGACCTGCTCCAGGTCGAACAGGGGGAAACCCTTGAGGATCGGGTTCTCCTGCACGATGTCGTCGTACACCATCGACACCGGCTGCGAGGCATTGAGGTCGAAATCACTGTTGCCCAGGCCGCGGATGTAAAAGCGCGGGAATTCGCGCCCATAGGATGTCTCCGCGTAGACGCTTGGCGCGCGCGAAGCCAGCTGCAGCACGCCATCACCGGCCTGGCCGAAGGCCTCGAGCTTGTCCGACGGCAGCACCGTCATCGAGATCGGCACCTTCTGCATGTCTTCCACCCGTTTCTCGGCCGTCACCGTGATCGTCTGCAAGGTAGCGGGCTTGTCCGCGCGCGGGGCGGTAGCGGTGTCCTGGGCGAAGGCGGGTACGGCAAGGGCAGCGGCGAGGGACAGGGCAAGGCGGGCACGGCGCGGGAAGGCGGTGGGCATCGGCGTGGATCTTTTTTTAGGAAGGGGTTGGCCGGCTCGCCGTGGTTCCCCTCAGGTGGCGGCCGAGACCGGATTATCGCCGCTGGAACGATAGGTTTGAACTACGAATTTTTGGCCAACTTTATAAATCGCTGATTCCATTGCGATTGTTTGCGCAACCTTTTGCGCTCGTTGTCACCACGCGGAAACATCCAGGCCGTACCTTCCGCTTCGTCGCCAGGACCGGCGACGTCGTCGACACAAGGAGCGTGGGCATGAAACGAAGCATCCTGGCCGTGGGGTTATTGGCCGCCATGTCGAATGTCGACGCCGCGGAAGCGGACGTCGAACTTTACGTCGATCAACAAACACGGCAAATCTTTGCCGAGCCGGGGCCGGACCGGACCAGGCTGGGAGCGTTTCGCAAGGTCGAGGACCCCGCTGCTCCGGGCCAAGCCACGGCGCACATCGCTGCGCCGTCAATGGCCGCCGGTGCCACTGCCGTCCGTGGAGCCTCCCCGGCACGCGGTGATCTTCGTCCTGCCGAGGCTACCGTCGCCACATCCACGGCAAGGGTCGCGGCCGTCAAGCCACCTGCCGGGCCGTGGCATGAACGCCTGCAGGTTCGTGGCTATGTGCAGATGCGTTACAACCAAGTGCTTTCAGGTAATGAAGCCGAGCTCGCGACGCCGGGTGATCGTTTCCTTGGTGCGAACCAGTCGTTCGGGCTGCGCCGTGTGCGCCTGGTGATCAGCGGCCAGGTGAGTGAGCGGGTGTTCATCTACCTGCAGCCGGACTTCGGCAGCACACCCAGCGGTTCGAGCACATCCAACTTCGGCCAGCTTCGTGACGCTTATGCCGATATCAGCCTTGACCGCGCCCATGAATGGCGCGTGCGCGCCGGTCAGTCGAAAGTGCCCTATGGTTTTGAGAACCTGCAGTCGAGCCAGAACCGCCTGGCGCCGGACCGCGCCGATGCGCTCAATGCCGGCGTGCGCGACGAGCGCGATGTGGGGTTGTTCCTTTACTACTCGCCGAAGATTGCGGCACAGCGATTCGGCGAACTCACCAAGTCGGGATTGAAGGGCAGTGGCGACTACGGCGTGCTGGGATTGGGCGTCTACAACGGCCAGGGCGCCAATCGCCCGGAGAGCAACGACCGGCGCCACGTCGTCCTGCATGCCACCTGGCCATTCAAACTGGCCTCGGGGCAGTTCGTACAAGTGGGTGCCGATGCCTACGCAGGGCAATACCGGGTAGGTGCGCCGACATCGGTCAAGATCGACGGTGCATCGTTCACTCCCACGGTCGACGCCGGGGCCCAGGGGTCGACCGATCGTCGCGTTGCCGCGCACGTGATCTGGTACCCGCAGCCCTTCGGCTTGCAGGCGGAGTGGACGGTGGGCGAGGGCCCTCAGCTGGATGTCGCGCAGCAGCGCATCCGTACCCGCTCGCTTCGCGGCGGCTATGTTCAGGCGATGGTTCGCCGCACCGGTGCCTATGGCGTGCTTACGCCTTACCTGAAGTGGCAAACCTACCGGGGCGCGGCGAAGTTCGATACCAACGCCCCGCGCATGCTGGTCGACGAACTTGAGGCCGGCGTGGAGTGGCAGCCCTCCAACGCCCTGGAAATCGCCGTGGCCTACGCCAACATGCGCCGCACCAACACGCGCCAGGCGCCGTACCCCCGGGTGCGGGCCGACGTGGCGCGTGTGCAGCTGCAGTGGAACTTCTAGTGCTTCTTCTTCGTCTTCGCGGCGGGCTTGGCAAGCATCGCCTCGCGCGCCGGGCGGAACTCGCTGCCTTCACTCCACGCCGGCCACATGTCGCTGTCGGCGAGTTTCGCACCCACGTCGTAATAGGCCTGCACATTCTGAAGCACGCCAGTGAAGTTCCAGCGCGGGTCGAAGACATCGGCCGGCTGGTGGTAGCGATGGGCCACGTAGTCGGCCACGGCGGCCTCGCCGGCCGCCTTGCCGCCCTGGACCATGTCCACGCCACCACCGGCGGAGAGTGCCGGAACGCCGGCCTTGGCGAAGTTGAAGTGATCCGAACGGAAGTAATGACCCTTCTCCGGTGCGTCGTCGCCGCTGACCACGCGGCCACGGGCGGCAAGGACATCCTTCAGTACATCGTCCATTTGCGACTGGCCCAGGCCCACCACGGACATGTCGTGGGTCGGACCCATGATGTCGATCGCGTCCATGTTGATGTCGGCTACCGTCTTGGCCAGCGGGAACACCGGATGGGCCACGTAGTACTTCGAGCCAAGCAGCCCCGATTCCTCCATCGTTACCGCGGCGAACACGATGCTGCGCTCAGGGTGCGGGTTCTTTGCGGCGAAAGCCTCGGCAATCTCCAGCATGGCGGCGATGCCGGTGCCGTTGTCGACCGCGCCGTTATAAATGTTGTGACCCTTGATCGATGGATCAGTACCCAGGTGGTCCCAGTGCGCGGTGTAGACGATGGCCTCGTCGGGATGCTTGCTGCCTTTCAGCACACCGATCACATTGCTGGAAATGGACGTACCGATCGTGCTGTCGAGCGTGATCGAGGCCTTGGCGTCCAACGGCACGGCCTTGAAGCCGCGCTGGTTGGCCTGTGCTGCAAGCGCGTCGAAATCCTTGCCGGCCTTGGCGAACAATCGCTTGGCCGCATCATGGGTCAGCCAGCCGGCCATGGGCATGCGCGGGGCCGGATCTTCGCTGACGGGAAGATCCAGCCGCGGCATGCTGAAGCCTGATTCGACCACGTTCCAGCCGTAGCCGGCAGGTTCGGTCTGGTGCACGATGAATATGGCGGCCGCGCCCTTGCGCGCCGCCTCTTCGTACTTGTACGTCCAGCGGCCGTAGTAGGTCATTTCCCGGCCCTTGAACAGCGACGTGTCGTTGCCGTTCCAGCCTGGGTCGTTCACCAGCACCACCACCGTCTTGCCTTTCACGTCCACGCCGTCGAAGTCGTTCCAATGCTGGTCGGGCGCGTCCACGCCGTACCCGGCAAAGACGATGTCGGAGTCTTTGAGTTCCACATGGGCCGAGGCATTGAGCGTGGCGACCACCATGTCCTTGCCGAAAGCGAACGATTCGGTACCGCCGCCTTCGGCGACGTCGAGCTTGAGCGTGTCCTGGTGTTGCAAGGTGGTGGTGACCGCCGGAACGGCCTGGAACCATTCACCCTTCACTCCCGGTTGCAGGCCGATGCGCCTGAACTGCTCCACCAGGTAGTTGGTGGTCAGGCGTTCGCCGATCGTGCCGGGTTTGCGGCCGGCAAATTCGTCCGAGGCGATCGTGCGCAAATGGGCTGAGAAGTCGTCGGCGGTGATGCCCGCCTGGAAGGTGTGCGTACCCGGCGGCACGGCCGGTACAGGCGGCGGAGGTGCGGTGGAAGCCCTGGCCGGTGCGGTGGACGCCGCTGCCGGTGCCTGGGTGTCGTTGTGGCTGGAACTGCACGCGGCAAGCGCGGCGACGAAGATGATGAGCCAGGGCTTGCAGTGCATGTGGATGCCTTTGGGCGCAGGGATCGTCGATGGTGCCCCCCCTGGGCGAACCGGGTCAATACAAAAGTCGCGCGCTGACCTGCACCTGAGTGACCTTGACGTGGGGCGATAGGCCATCGCTTGCCAGGTCCGAACGGTAGCTGTCCACGCGCATCAATTCATAGGTGATGCGCAGCCAGTCGTGCGGACGCCATGCCAATGCCGCGGTCAGCGCATTGCCGTGTTCGCCGCCGTCGCCAAAGCTGGAATCGTTGTCGGTGCTGAAGTGCTCCACGCGCAACGCCGGACGCCAGGCACCCTGGTTCCACCCCACCAGCACGAACGCCGAGCGGAAGTGCGTTTGTACGTGACGGGTCCCAGGCAGCACCAGCGTGCCGCCCTCCATCGCCTGGGTGATCCAGGTGATCGGGCCCGATTGCGTGGTGGCCCCGAACGACCAGAACTTCGTGCGCCATGCGCGGAGGCGATCCCCGCCTTCGTAGGGTACGAAGGCACGCGGATCGGCGCCGTTGTCCCAGCGCAGCAAGGTCACGCGCGTATTGCCCGGCGCGCGCCAGGTGAGGTCGGCGTGCCAGCCGATCTGGTTGGTGACGCGGCGGAAGGGGTCGTAGCGTTCGGTAGGCGCCTGGCCATCGTCGCCGGCTTGGTCCGGCAGGCGGATGCGTTCGCCCAGGCCGTAGGTCAGGTCGCTAAGCGACCAGCCGCGAACGGCCAGGATGTTGCCAGCGATCTCGTTGCGTCGGAACAGCGCTCCGGTGATGGCCAGCGAACTGCCCTGGCCGCGCCATTGCAGTTGTCCCTGCACGCCGACATCGCGCAGTTCTTCTCCCACCCAGCTATTGATCGCCGACGGCGTGATAGTCCAGGGACTGGTCCAGCCGATGCCGTCGTTCTCCAGCGATACCGGGGGAAAGAATACGCCGCCCTGTAGTGACCAGCGCCAGGGCGAGAGCGATACGGGGCGATAGCGCAGGTAACTTTCCATCACACCGAGCATGCGGTGATCGGTGGTCTGCGCCTGTACGTCCACCAGGCCAAACAGCGAAGGCGTGGCCTGGGCCGTGACAATCAGGCCGCCGCCGCCAAATTGCAGGCGGGTATCGCCGCTGCCGTAGCGGGTCTTGCCATAGCCGCCTTCGGTAAAACTCGTGGGGGAGGGAGCATCCACCAGGCGTCCATCAAGGAACGCATGGACTTTCACCTCCTGTGCCCACGCCATGTTGCCGCCGACCGCGAGACCGGCGAGAAGGACGCCGCGAACCCTGGCCGATGCGGTCATGGAGGTATGCCGTCGACTAGGAAGCGCTCAGCGAAGGTCTGGGCCGGCATGGCGGCGGCAATGTGGAAGCCCTGGGCGCAATCGCAGCCGACCTCGCGCAGGTAATCCAGCGCGGCCGCGTCTTCAGCGCCTTCGGCGGTGACGCGCAGGCCCAGCCGGTGGCTCAGGTCCACGATCGACCGCACCACCACGCGGTCGCCCTCGTCGCGGCTTAAGTTGCGTATGAAGGTCTTGTCGATCTTCAGTTCGTGGACGGGCATCTGGCGCAGGTAGGCAAAGGAGGATTGGCCGACGCCGAAGTCATCTACGGCAATCTTGAAACCTAGATCGGCAAGCCTGCGCAGTTCCTGAAGGGCACGGGCGGGGTCGGCGATCACCGCGCTTTCGGTGACCTCGAGCGTGAGGACCGAGGTGGGCACGCCATGGGCGGCAGCAAGGTCGCCGATGCGGCGGGTAAGGTCGACGTCTTCCAGGTCGCGGACGGACAGGTTCACGGCGATGTTTATCCGATGCCCGGCGTCGATCCAGGCGCGGGCGCGGGCCAGGGCATCATTGACCACCCAGCGGGTCAGGCGGCTGATATTGCCGGTTTCCTCGGCCACGCCGATGAAGGCGTCCGGTGGCACCGGGCCACGCCGCGGGTGCTGCCAGCGGATCAGGGCTTCAGCCGCCGTGACACGTCCACTGGCCAGGTCCAGCTTCGGCTGGTAGTGCAAGGTGAGCTGGCCCTGGTCGATCGCTTCACGCAGGTCGCCCATCAGCGACAGGCGGTCCGGCCGATGTGGATCGGTAGCGGCATCATAGAAAGCAAGGCCGCGCGTAGAACCTGCCGCGGCGAACTGGGCGACTTCGGCGTGGCGCAACAGCGTGGCGGCGTCTTCGCCGTCCCCGGGGGCGCAGGCAATGCCGATGGCAGGTCCCATGTCGATGCTGAAGTCGCCTTCGACAAAGGGCCGTCCCAGGGCGTCGAGCAGCCGCGAGGCCAGTTCCGTGGCACGCGTGCGGCCGGCATCGGGAAGCCACAACACGAACTGCGTATCCGATACGCGTCCGACGAAACGCGATCCGGCCAGATCCGACAGGCGACTGCCGGCGTCGTGCATCAGCCGGTCGCCCAGGCCATGGCCCACGGTCTTGATGATGTCCGGAAGGCGGGTGATGCCAAGCATCATCAGGCTCGCCTCGGAGGTCGCACGGGGCCGATCGATCGCTGCCTGGCTGGCCACCCGGTTGGGAAGTCCGGTCACGGCATCGTGTAGTGCCTGTTCGCGGATGCGTTGCTCGCGCTGGCCGATGGCAGCGGTCATGGCCTGGAAACTGGCGGCGAGCTGGCCGATCTCATCGGTACGCCGCATCCCCTCCGGCGGCCGGTAGTCCCCCGCTTCGATCCGCCGTGCGGCGGTGGCCAGCATCTCTACCGGCCTTGATACGCTGCGGGCGATCAGCAGTGAGCCGAGCACGCCCAATACCAGGCCGAACACCAGCAGCCCGGCCCAGGTGATCCAAACCGAGCGGTAAGGGCGCAAGGCGTCGTCCAGCGAATAGCCCAGCACCGCGGCGACCTCGGGATCGCCCGTGGCCTGTGGAAAGCCGCGAGCCAGCACCAGGAATTCGCGGCCGCTGGACTGGACCAGTACGGGCGCGTCCGGCAACTGGTTGTTTCCGGCAAAGAAGCCGGGAGGGAGCCGGGCCTCGCCACCACCATGGGCCACCACCGACCAGGGTTTGCCCGCTGGCCGCGTCATCATTTCCACGTCGCGCGGCAGGGTGGAAAGCTCCTGCATGTGGGACAGGAGCTTATCGTCGATCGGAACGCTGGCGACCACCAGGCCGGCTGGCTGCGGGGCGTAAATGGGTACCACCACCTGCCAGAACACCGCGCCGTTCTCCGCGACCACCGCTGCCTTACGGCCGTCGAAGGCGCCCTGCAACAGGGCGGGCCTGGCGAACGCTACGGCGGCCGCGCCCGCATGGGCGGTATCGGCCTGCACCTTGCCGTCCAGCCCCACCAGTTGCATGCGCGTGGCGCCGACCCGGCGGCCGTGGTTGCGCAGGATCGACAGCACCGTACCGTGGTCGCGCTCGCCGATGGCCGAACGCAGGCCGTAGTCCTGCGAAAGTATCTGCACGGACGAGGCCACGCGGGCGGCGATGTCGTCCATCTGTGCCACGAAGGCATTGGAATTGGCCGCCAGCTGGCTGCCGCCCTGCCGCACCAGTTCGCGGCGCGCCACCTCATAGCCCAGGCCCGCCGTCAGCGCCTGTACGGCGATGATGGTCGCCACGAAGAACAGCGCAACCCGCAGGCGGAAGCCCAGGCGCGGCATGGGCGGTCAGTAACCCATGTGTTCGCGGTCCATGCTGGCCCGCGGGTCGGGGAGCAACGTCAGGTGCACCTTGAGCGGCGTGGAACTTCCCTCCGCCACGACCGCCTCGACCCGGGTGCCCTGGTCGCCGGGCTTGAGTTGCGGGTGCCAGACGCGCAATGAGTAGCTACCGGGCGCAAGGCTGTCGAATTGCGCGTTGCCGTCTTTGCCCGACAAGCGCGCAGGCTTACTGGTGACGAATAGATAGTTGATCATCTCATCGTGGATGTTGCAGCCCACGGCGATGATGCCGCTGCCGTCGATGGTCAGCGGCGGGGAACTGGTGCCCGGGCGAAGCACGTATTCAAAGCGCTTGAGGTCGGAAAACGAATACACCTGGTGGCGGGTATTGTCCGAATTGCGGAAGACCACCTGGTCGCCAGGTCGCATGACCTCCACGTAGGGTATGAAGGTCTCGTCGCGCTGGTCGATGGTGTGTGTGGCCGGTGCAGAGGTGGGAGTCGCCGTATCGCCAGGGGATTCCAGCGTGACCACGGCGCTTTCGGCCGGATGCCCGTGTCCGTCGTCCACGTGCACCACCAGGGTGCCCCCGTAGGCGTTGGCGGCCAGGCCCATGACGAGCCCCGCCAGTGTTTGGTATGCCCTGCGCATGCCGTTTTGCATCCCCTTGGAAAGCACCTCATGGTAGCCGGGCTGAGGCCCTACAATGCAAGCCATTGCCGACATCGGCGTGGGAACCCAGGTTGCATCATGGCCAAGGAAGTCGTTCGCTGTGCGTGGGCGGGTATCGACCCAAAGATGTGCCACTACCACGACACCGAATGGGGGGTGCCCATCCATGACAGCCGTTCACTGTGGGAGAAGCTGGTGCTGGACGGTTTCCAGGCAGGGCTCTCGTGGAAAACCATCCTGCACAAGCGCGACGCCTTCCGCGAGGCGTTCGACGAATTCGACCCCTCGATCATCGTTCGTTACGGCAAGCGCGATGTGAACCGCCTGATGGCCAATGCCGGCATCATCCGCTCGGCGTCGAAGATCGCTGCGACGATCGGTAACGCACGGGCCTTCCTCGATATGCAGGAAGCTGGCGAAGATTTCGCCGATTTCGTGTGGGACATCGCAGGCGGCAAGCCGCTTCGAAACGGCTGGACATCGACCGCGCAGGTGCCGGCGCAGACGGAAAGCTCCGTGGCCATGTCCAAAGCGCTGAAGCAACGGGGCTTCAAGTTCGTCGGCCCCGTCATTGTCTACGCCTGGATGCAGGCCACCGGCATGGTCAACGACCACGTACAGGGCTGTTTCCGATATAAGAAGGTTTGACCTTTCTGCGGTTAGTGCCTGCGTATCACGTCGGCGGCGAAGCGCTCCATTTCTTCCAGCTGAGGGCTCATCTGCAGCAGAAGGAGGTCAAGGCCCACGTCTTCGAAGGCCTTGATGCGATCCCTCACGTGCGCTGCCGTACCCACCAGCCCTGGTCGAAGGCCACGGTTGGACACTGAATATTCGCGGATCTTCAGCTCGCGCTCGAGCTGGGTTCCCGACAGCCACTGGTCGAAGTTGGCAAAGCCCGGGGCGTCTGGGTCGAGCGTGGTGATGCGCTCCACTTCAGCCTGGGCTTCCTCGTCGCTGCCCCGCACGATGGCATAAGCGGCCATGCCATAGATCATCGGCGGCAGACCGGTCTTCTCGCGGCGGGCGCGCATGTCGGCGATCTTTTCGGCGATCACTTCAGGTTCGTCGCCGTGCATCACGTAGGCGTCGCAGCGACTGGCGATGAGGTTCTTCGCAGCTTCCGATTCTCCACCAGCGTAGATCGTCGGCCGCGGCGATGACTTCGGCTTCGGCTCGCAGATGGCATCGGTCAGCTGGTAGCGTTCGCCCTGGTGGTTGAAGGGCGTTTGCGACCACAGGCCGTCCACCACGGTAAGCCACTCGGCCGTGCGGCCGTAGCGGTCGTCGTGCTGGTCAAACTGCAGGCCATATTGCGTGGCTTCGTCGGCCCACCAGGACGACACCACATTCAGCGCCAGGCGGCCGTTGGAGATGTTGTCGATGTTGGCCGCGGCCTTGGCGAACAGCGCCGGCTGATGGAAGTTCGGACGCACCGCCACCATGATTTCCAAGGTTTTGGTGACGGCAGCGAGGGCTGCGGCGCTCGACCAGGCGTCCATGGCCGGTTCCCTGACGCCCTTGATGTCATTGAGGTTGAGCTCGGCAATCAAGGTAAGGTCGTAGCCAATCTCCTCGGCGCGACGGCAAAGCCGGCTGAAATAATCCCAGCTGGCCTCCATGTTTTCATCGCGTACATTTCGCAGCCAGCCGCCGAAGACGGGTGCCCAGAATCCGTATCTCATGCTGCTTCCCCCTGATGTGCGTGGATGGCCTGGACGAGGTAGTCGGCAAGCTTTTCGTGCGGATCCCAGCCCAGCACGGTTAGCGGGTCGGCGACGAAGTTCGACAAGCCGTTGATGTCGTAATAGCGGCGTGCGCCGTCACGGTCGTCCACCATGAACTCGATGCCGCCGATGTCCAGGTCTGATGCCCGCGCGATGGCTTCGGCCTCGCGGATGGTTTCCATGTCGGGTTTGAATTCAACCGCGCTAACCGTGGGCTTGTCGACCAGGCAGAAGTCGGCCGGGCACAGGTCGAAGGTGCCACCGTCGGTATTCAGGGCGATGGCGTAGAGGAACTTGCCGTCAAGGGTTTCCATGCGCACCGCCTGCGCGTTGCGTGCCGGCACGTATTCCTGCACCAGGCAGACACCGTCGATGCCGGTCGGCGTGGTGCTGGCGGCCACCGCCGCGCGAAGTTCATCGACTGAGTCGTAGCGAACCACACCGCTGCCTGAGCCGCCGATATTCACCTTGACGATAATTGGGAAGCGTAAGCCCCGGCTAGCCGCCTCAAGGTCACCCCTGCGATGGACCACGCGCGTGGCGGGAATCCCCAGGCCCTGGGCCTGGATCACCGACATCTGCCGGGCTTTGGAAGTGTCCACACGGAGCGCCCGCGTGCCGTTGATCACCCTGGCGCCGTTCAACTCCCAATGCGCATAGAGCGCCTGCGCATAGAAGATGGGGTGTTCGTCCTGGCGCAGGAACGAGCTCATGGCCAGTCGGCTGAAGATCACCGGCGCCGGCGGCGTGCGATCGGCCAGGTCGAACAGGTGGTCTTCGAAACGGATGGCCCGGTAGGGGATGCCGCGGCGGTCAAGCGTGGCGAAGAGCGGTTTGAACCACTCAGGGTGCTCGTAGACGATGGCCAGCGGGGGAAGGGCGGGCATGGGGAAGTCCAGGGACGGGGTCCGGCATGGTTCACATGGGTTGCTGCACGTGTCAAGCCGCAAGATCGGGCGGACGTCTGGACGTCTGCCTGCAGCCCGTCCGGCGCCTGGCATCAGGGCGACCCTTCGAGCGGGAGAGTGTCCCTGTGCACTGGCCTGGGCCGCCTCGCGGCGAGGTTCGATATCTTCTTGCCAAAAGCGTTTACGGGAACCTCGATGTATTGATGGACACCGGATGCGACCAGGAGGGTCAAGCCCAGGCAGATCATCCAGGCAAACGTAAACGAAACGCGATGATCGATCAGTATGGGCATGACCACATACCCGATCGTCGAGTGAAGCAGGTAGAGCGGGAAGCTGATGTCCGCCACGAAATCCAGGACCCTGCTATCACGGAACCTGTCTCGAAGCACATAGCACACGGAGAACAGAACCAGTGCATAGGTGTAATTTTTCGCCAGCGGTCCACCGACGCTGCCCTCGTAAGACGCCGTGATTGTCAGGAACAAGATGTAGATGATGGCTCCATAACCAAGCGCGGCCCCCATGGCCAATTCGTTGTAGAGGACGTAATAGAACAGGCAGCCCAGGAACATGAAGGTCATGAACTTCATGTCCGACATCAGCAATGACAGGAAGGATGCCGGGTTCGAACCATGGGCGGCAAAGAAAACCGCTACGCAGCACAAAGCCAGGAAGCCGATGGATAGCGCCAGCACTTTGTGGGCGTTTCTTCCAGCCAGGAATATCAGTGCGAAGATCACATAGAACTTCACTTCCACCGCCAGCGACCAACAAACGAAATCCAGTGAGGGTATGCCCGTCGAACTATGCAGCAGTGGCAGGGTCTCCAGCAGATACTTCAAGCCGATCCTGTCTGACAGCGGCGTGTGCCAATACCCCGAACAGATGAAGTACATGGAAAGGCTGATGAGCAAGCAGAACCAATAGACCGGATAGATGCGAAAGAACCGCCTCACCAGAAATGTACCTGTCGAAATGTTCCGCAGGCTTATGGGTATGACAAACCCGCTAATCAGGAAGAAAACGCCAACACCGAAAACACCGTAGTAGAAGCCGCCTTGCCCTGGTGACATGACGTGCTGCGCGTAGCCCGGCTTCACCGGTACAAAGTTTGCCGGTACCCCGATGATCGTGCGCACGGCAGGCGAGAAGAAGATGCCCCAGTAATGGTAGATAACGACCGATAGCGCGGCGATCGCGCGCAACTGATGGGCAAACTTAAGCTTCATGTCCGATGCCGGTCGCGTCCCGCCGCAGATCGGTGAGTGCGCCCAAGGGCCGGAAAGGTTGCTACGGTAGCGGGCCGAAGTGGATATAAGAGGACACGGCGCGATAGAGCGTCCAGATGGCGCCAAGCGTGATGACGCCGCCCATGATTTTTGTTCGCAAGGTCCATAGGCTATCGACCGTAACGGAGAGGTCCCCGACTTTGGTGTCGAGACGGTCGAACTTGACCTGGAGATGATCTACCCTCTTGTCGAGACGGTCGAATCTGACATCAAGATGGTCAACCTTGGTTTCCAGCTTCGTCTGGCGTTCCTCAAGGCGCTTCTGCCCTTCCTCGAGTCGGGCCACGGAACGATCGAGCCGACCCACGGTGTGGTGTATGTCTACCAGGATCGACATCGCCAGTTCGCCATCGAACGCGCTGGGCGTGAGCGCCCGACGATCGGCGTAGGTTGCCATCGTTAGCGGCGGATGCCGACGATGGCGTGATGGTTGTTTCTTCCTTGCCAAATCCATGACTCCTTGCTTCCGGGGAGACCCGGCGGCGCGCCACATGGCGCTGTCTTTTATAGCCGCGGCAGCAGGAGGATTTTAAGTCGTCCTGGACAGGAATACTTGTCAGATCCGGGCGTCGCCCATGTAGGTGGTGGACTTTTTAGCGAAGGAACGCTTCCACCGCACCCTTGAACGTGCCGGGCTCGTCCTGGTAACTGAAGTGGGCGCTGTCCTGAAGCACGACATACTTGCCGTGGGGCATCTGACGGGCAAGCGACGCGCCCATCGTGCGCCTGAAGCTATAGTGCACAAAGTCACGCACACGGATCAGGCGAATGAACGCGCCGGCATTTACACCCTGGCCTGGTCTTCCGCCACGGGGATAACGGTCAACCAGGGCAGCTCCATGTCGCCGGGTACGTTCATTCGCCACCGTAGCTCGTCTGCCGGGCCCGTTTCAGGAAAGGGTAGGGGGCGGGCGAGCCAGGGTCGAAAGTCCGCACAAGCACGGCCGGGCATACGCCCGCCTGGTCGCCCGCCATAAAGGCGGTAGAACCACGCGTCCCGCAGATTCACTGCGGGACGCGGGGCTTGCGCCGGGCTTTCGACACCCGGTTGCCGGTTTCCCAGCAACCCATGAATGATCCCGACTACAGCGCTGCGGTTCCATACGGATTTTCTCAAAGTTGCCCGACACATCCCATCAAACGATGCTCAATCACTCGGGTGCCGTTGTAGAGATGCTCCGAACTGGATGGCCTGCCATGCCCGCGCGCGCCATGACTGCGCAAAGTCACAAACGCCACACAAGAAAAAACCCCTTGCGGAAGGCAAGGGGTTTTGACGGAACGTGGTGGAGGTGGCGGGAGTCGAACCCGCGTCCGAAGGCGTTTAACCCCCAGTTCTACATGCTTAGCTCACCGTTGGATCTCGTTACCTGACAGCACGGCGTGCGAAGCGCACCAGGTAACCAGCCCGTTGGATTTAATCCGCAGCCGCCGGGCCGGCAACGTTGGACTGTCTCATGATAATGACCCTACACCGGCGAGCATGAGCACAAGACCGGTTCGGGGAAGGGCCTTTATGGGGCCACAGAATTAGGCGGCGAGAGCCACCTGATTCACTTCGTAATTGCTATCGTTGGCAATTATGGGTTTTGCGACTGGTTTAACGAGGAAAGTCACCCCCTCGGCATGCACCAGGCGATCGCACTACCCCCGTCGAAGCCAGGACACCCCCGGGGAAAGCTTTGAAAGCCGTCTGCAGTATATAGGGACGCGGTACGTTTACCCAAGCGCCGCCGCGGCCCCGTTCAGTTTAGTTCAGTCGCAGAAGTCGCCGGTATGGCCCTTGGAGATCACCAGCGGTGGCGCGAATAGATACGCCACGCATTTCCCGGCCGACGCCTGCTTCTGGGCCTCACTGGCCACCTTGGTCACCCGGCTACGGCAAAGCCCGGCGGAGATCGATCCGACGGCGGGAATGGCTGCAATGATGTCGCACAGGCCGGCGGCGCCTTCCACGGAACTGGCAAGGCTCGTTTCCAGTTTTCCGAGATACACATAAGGGAGTGGTTCGAAGATCACCCGGGGATCGGCCACCACGGGATAGTTCGTGCCGGGAGCCCGATGATCGGTCTGCTGGACGATGGCGCCACCGTCAAGGACATAGCGCGTGGCGATGGCATTGCCGGCGGCGTCACGAGCCCAGGGCGCATTGATCTGGCCCAGGGTGACGACAGGCTGCCAGTCGTGGCCCGCGGCACGTCCGCCGGTCACACGGTGACCGATGATGACGCCGCCGCCGTCGTCGAGGGAAGCGACCACGTTCCCGCCCAGCCTGTACGTGGCTTCGGTGGCTGCCGCGGGGTTGCGCATCACGGTGGTTACCTGGATGCCATCGGTGAGCGCCGTCGTGGTGAGGTCCACATCAGGATCGAGCGTACTAAATACCTGTGTCCCGTCGTGCGTGATCTGGCCAGTCGCGTGGACAACGGGCAGTTCCAGCCACCAGCGCGATCCATCGGATGCAGGTGGCATCTGTAGCGTACCGAAGGCGTCGAGGCCGGCACTGGCCGTGGCGTTGGCCACCGAGGCAGGTATGTCGGTTGCGGGCGAGAACTGGCGAACAAGTTCTGCCGTGGCCTGGGCTCGCTCGAGTGGGTTTTCGATCGGGGCGGCATTCGCTGCGATGCCGATGAGCCCAACAACAAGAGCGGCAAGGGAAGGGAGAGTGCGATGGGTCATGACGATTCCTTCAGTGAGTGAGCCACCCGCGCCGCGTTGGCGGGGGTGGCACATCCACGTTAGGTATCGCGACTACCGGTGTAAGTCGGTACTGAGCGCGACGTGTGTCAGTTCGCGAAGCTTAAGTCAGCGCAGTGAAAGTACACGCCGTCGGCGATCATCCCATGCGGTTGTGCGCACGCATCACGCGCTGCTTGTCCACCTTCCACTCCCGTTCCTTCTCCGAGGCGCGCTTGTCGTGTTCCTGCTTGCCGCGGGCCACGCCAATCTCCACCTTTACCTTGTTGCCCTTCCAGTACATGGCGGTGGGCACCAGGGTGTAGCCCTTGCGCTCGACGAATCCCATCAGGGTGTCGATCTCGGCACGGTGCAGCAGCAGCTTGCGCGTGCGGCGGTCCTCGGCGATGACATGGCTTGAGGCCTGGATCAGCGGCGGGATCGAGGTGCCCACCAGGAACAGCTCGCTGCCCAGCACCACCGCGTAACTGTCGGTGAAATTGATGCGGCCGGCGCGCAGCGCCTTCAGTTCCCAGCCCTGCAGGGCGATACCTGCCTCGTGGCGGGAGTCGATGTGGTATTCGTGACGGGCACGCTTGTTCAGGGCGATTGTGCCGCCGGCTGCCTTGTCCTTGTCTTTTTGCTTGGCCATCTTCGCTAAAATCGGTGTTCTTTCATGGTGGGGCAGGCCTTGGGCCTCCCAAAAGGATGCGTGGTTCCGTGACCGAAATCCGCCGCAGCGCGCTGGTGCCTTATACCCCAGCGCAGATGTTCGACCTGGTAAACGATGTCGAAGCATACCCAAAGCGCTTCGGCTGGTGTGACGCCGCCACCGTGATCGAGCGCGATGGCGATGTGCTCGTGGCCCGGCTGGACCTGAAATTCGCCGGTATCCGCCAGTCGTTCACCACCCGAAACACCCCGGAGCGGCCGCATCGCCTGACGATGCATTTTGTTGAAGGCCCGGTTACCTCGCTCGAGGGATTGTTCGAATTCACCCCGTTGGGCGAGCACGGCTGCAAAGTGGGGTTGCTGCTGGATTTCGAATATGCCGGCATTGGCAGCAGCGTACTGAAGATGGGGTTCCAGGCCCTCGCCACAAGGATGGTGGACGACTTCAGCGCCGAGGCCGCCCGCATCTATGGTTGAGCACATCGCCATCGAAGTGGCGCGGGCGTTCCCCGATCGCCAGGAGGTGCTGGCACTCACCGTGCCCCTGGGTACCACGGCCGCGCAGGCAGTGGCCCTGGCCGGCTGGCCACCCGCGACGGCGCTTGGAGTGTTTTCGCGACGGGTCGATGCAGATCACGTATTGGCCGAAGGTGACCGCGTGGAGATTTACCGCGAGCTCACCCTCGATCCGAAGGAAGCCCGCCGGCGGCGGGCTTCACGGCGCTGACGCTTTACTTCTTGTCGTCGCCGCTGCCGCTGCCGAAACCGCCGTCGTCGCTCTTCTTGGCGTCCGGGTCGGTGTTCTTGTCGCCCTTGGTTTCCGTGGTCGGGTAATCCTGATGGTACTTTTTCTGGTCCTTCAGGAGGGCCGCGGCGTCGGCGGCGAAGAAATCGCCCTTGGTGCTCACCAACACATCGTTGTTGAAGGCCAGGCTGAAGGTCCGGACCTTCATCTTGCCGCCGCGGTGGGCCACCGTGGAGACATAATCCCAGCGATTCTGGTTGAACGGTGAGCTCACCGAAGGCGACCCCATCAGCACCAGCACCTGCCGCTTGGTCATGCCCGGCTGGAGCTGCTCGACGGTTTTCTTGTCGAGCAGGTTGCCCTGCTGCACGTCGGGAACGTAAACGAGCCCGCAGGCGGCAACCGAGGATGCGAGGATTGCCATGCCCAGCGTGCGGAGGAGCTTTTGCATGCGTAGTGCGTCCGGATCGTAAAGCGTTGGATGATACACTAAGCGCCCTAAGGCACCGTGCTTTCAAGAGGGGTGAGACAGATGGATCAGGAAACCAGGGAATTGCGCAAGGCGGGCCTGAAAGTCACCCATCCCCGGATGCGGATCCTGCAGATTTTTGAGGATTCCGAGGCACGTCACCTGACCGCCGAGGACATCTACAAACACCTGCTGGCCCACGCCGAGGACATCGGCCTTGCCACCGTGTACCGGGTACTGACCCAGTTCGAAGCGGCCGGTATCCTCATGAAGCACAATTTCGAGGGCGGCCAGGCCGTTTACGAACTGGACCGCGGCAAGCACCACGATCACATGATCGATGTGGACAGCGGAAAGGTCATTGAGTTCGTCAGCGAAGAGATCGAGCGCCTCCAACACGAGATCGCCGAGAAGCACGGCTACGTCATCGAAGACCACTCCCTGGTCCTGTACGTGCGCCCCAAGAAGCGCCGCTAACAGCCCTGGGGCGTGGCGGTGTGAGCCGTCGGGTGGCATTTTCGTCACTAAGTCCTCGTCGGGCTTCGCCCTCCTTCGGAAGCGTGACGAAAACGCCACCCAACGACTCCTCCAGGCGCTAGGTCAGCCTGTGGGACCAGCAGGGACGGGGTACTTGCATCCCGCGCGCTGCCTTGCTCTGCACGGCACCTGATGAGCCGGAGGGAG
>NZ_DASYDG010000005.1:0-42014 GCF_036499745.1 Pinirhizobacter sp. | reverse complement strand
GGCGCCCGACGGCTCCCTCCGGCGAAGTCCCAGCCCGCTTGCCCCACAACCCACCTCCACGTCCGAGGGAAGGTGTGGGGTGTCGTTTTCAGAACGCTTCCGCAGGAGGGCAAAGCCCGACGAGGACTTAGTGACGAAAATGACACCCCACACCTTCCCCCTCCGCGCGTCGGCGTTTTTGCTTATGCTTCTGGCTGGCGATGCCATGGCCGGTCCGATGAAACTGGATGACTACATGGCCCTCGACGGGCCTGCGCCCACGGCGCACGTGGCTTATGGCCGGGCGCCGTCGCAGTATGCGGAGCTGTTTCTGCCGGCGGGGAAAGGGCCTTTCCCTGTGGTGGTGCTGGTGCATGGTGGCTGCTGGAATTCGAAGTTTGGTGGCATCGTGCAGATGCGGCATATGGCCGGTGAGCTGCAAAGGCGCGGTGTGGCTGTGTGGAATGTGGAATACCGGCGCCTGGACGAAGAAGGCGGGGGTTATCCGGGCACCTTCCGCGACATGAACGCGGCGATGAACGAGCTCAGGTCTGTCGCTGCCACGCGGGGGCTCGATCTTACGCGGCTGGTGGCGGTGGGCCATTCGGCCGGGGGGCAGCTGGTGCAGTGGCTGGCCGGTCGCGCGCGCATTCCGGCGCAGAGCCTGCTGCATGAAGCCCGGCCCGTGCCGGTGCGGCATGTGGTGAGCCTTGGGGGACTGGCCGACCTTCGCCACGAGCGCGCGTTGATCCGGGAAACCTGCGATACCAACGTGGACGACCTTACCGGGAAGCCGTCGACGGGCCGGGCAGACGTGTTCGGCGACACCAATGCTGCCGCGCTTACGCCCAACGGCAGCAGCACGGTGCTCATTACGGGTGAACTTGACGATATTTCCCCGCCTCGGGTGGCCCGGGACTATGCCCGTATGGCGCGAGGCAAGGGAGACGATGCGCAGGTTGTGATCGTGCCCGGTGCCTCGCATTACGACGAGGTGTCCACGACGTCGGCGGTGTGGCCTGAAGTATGGAAGGCCGTGGCTTCGGGGTTGGGCATCCACCCAAATTGACGCAGCCTGGGGGTGGCGCCCCGGTCAAGGGGTTAGAATTGCCCGACCCCGTGCGGGTGTAGCCAGCCCATGAAGATCCCCAGGGCGATCATGGCGATCAACAGCAGCGACAAGCCGATGCGGCGTGTCAGGGCCCAGACGGTGCGGCTGCCCTGGCCCTTGTCGGTCATCATGAAGTACAGGGCCTGGCCGAGATTGAACAACACCACCAGCAGCAATATCACCAGCGCGTATTTGTAGATGGTTTCCACGTGATCGGCCCGAACCCTTTCGACAACCGCAGTATACCCCCCACCATGCGGCGCTCCGCGTGATGGGGCTTCGTCGTCCGTCGTGGTTCGCGGTGCTGCTGACCGTTGCCGGAACCCTGCTTTTCATACGTTTGGGCGTGTGGCAGCTCGACCGTGCGGCGGAGAAGGACGAACTTCTGCGACGGTATGCCGCATCGGCGACGGCGCCGCAGGAAGACTTCTCAGGCGTCGCCATCGATCCGCCCGGCGACCGTTATCCGCGCGTGGCAGTCTCCGGGCAGTTCGTGCCGGGCCGGGAGTACTACCTCGACGACCAGACGCACGCGAGCCAGCAGGGTATTCATGTGTACGCGCCGTTCAAGGTGGATGGCAAGACTTACCTGTTGCTGGTGGACCTGGGTTTCCTGCCGCGCGAGGCGGGGCACATGCCGCAGGTGCCGCCGTTGCCGTCGGGCCGGCTGTCGCTGAAGGGGCTGTACGTGCCCACGCCGGGCATCGGCATGCGCATGGGCGGCAATGCATTGCCCACGCAGAATGCCTGGCCGAAGACGACGATCTACCTGGATACCACCGAGATCGGCATGGACCTGAAGCAGCGCATGTTTCCCCGCGTGTTGCTGCTCGATGCCGATCCGCACGCGGCCTACGTGCGCGACTGGACTCCCGGTTTCATGCCGCCCGCGCGCCACCGCGCCTATGCCTTCCAGTGGTTCACCTTCGCCTTGGCGGCGGTGGTCATTTTCATCATCCTGCACCGCAAGCCGCGGCGCGGGGCCAAAGGACGATCGGAATGAATCTTCCCGAGCAAGACAAACCACGCCCGACCGGCCGGGGCAAGCTGATCCTGGTGATGATGGTCTTCGCGGCCCCGTTCCTGGTGGCGGGCCTGCTTACCGTCAGCGGCTGGCAGCCGACGGCCAAGGGCAATGGCCTGCCGATCGAACCGCAGCGGAGTTTCTCCGACGTGCGCATTGACCTGGCCACGGGCGGCAGCTACGTCTGGCGCGATCCGTCCGAGCCAAGGCTCACCCTGATCGCACTGCCTGGTCCGGGCTGCGCCACACGTTGCGTGGATACGCTGCTGAAGATGCGCAATGCGCGCATCACGCTCAATCGCAATAGCCACCGCCTGCGCCTGCTTTACCTGGGCGAACCACCGACTGACAAAACGGCCGATGCCTTCATGGGCGACTACATCGTCGGCAGGGACGTGGACGGCAAGCTGGAGTCGTTCCGGCCGACGGAGCCTGATTCGGTGTCGGCTGTTTTCGTGGAGTCCAATACCACGGCGCTGGCCCAGTATCCTGCCGGCTTCGATCCGTCGGGCCTGCGGAAGGATTTGCAGAAGGTGATCAAGTAATGGTGTCGCGTCGCCTGCGCATCCTGCGCGCCATCACCGCGGTCGCGGCCATCTTCGCCTTCTGCGTGGTGATGTTCGGTGCCTTCGTGCGCCTGTCCAACGCGGGGTTGTCCTGTCCGGATTGGCCCACCTGCTATGGCGAGGTGACCTGGCCGGGTCATGCGCACGAGATCGCCCAGGCGAATGAGGCTTTCCCCGACCGCCCCTATGAAACCCACAAGGCGTGGCGCGAACAGGTGCACCGCTTCCTGGCGGGGTCGCTTGGGGTGATGGTGCTCATCATCGCGCTGATGTCGGCGTGGCGGCGCAGGTTCGCCATCGCTGCCTTGCTGGCATCAGCCGTGTTCGCGGCGGTGGGCGTGGGCATGTACATGCAGGGTGAGCACGTGGTGTCGTCGATACTGTCGGCGCTCGCCATCGCCTTGCCCTTGCTGGTGGCCTGGCGACTGGATCGTCCCGGCGCCTGGCGGGTGGGCGTGCTGGTGCTTGGCGTGATCATCTTCCAGGCCATGCTGGGCATGTGGACGGTCACGCTGTTGCTCAAGCCCGTCGTGGTCATGGGACACCTCCTGGGCGGCATCGCCACCTTCGGCTTGCTGGCCTACGCGGCGCTGCGTTTTTGCGGTGTCGGCTCCGACAACGACCGTTACGCGGCACTTCGCAGGCTGGTCGTGCTGGGCATGGTGTTGCTGGTGTGCCAGATCGCCCTGGGCGGGTGGACCAGCTCGAACTACGCGGCGCTGGCCTGTGGAACCGACTTCCCGACCTGCCTGGGCCAGTGGTGGCCGGCGACCGATTTCCACGAAGGTTTCGTGCTGTGGCGTGGCGTCGGCGTGAACTACGAAGGCGGCGTGCTGGACATGGCCGCACGCAGCGCGATCCAGATCGCGCACCGCATTGGCGCGCTGGTGGTGTTCTGTTATCTCAGCTGGCTGTCGTTCAAGCTGGCACGCGCCGGATTGCGCGGCGCGGGTATCGCCGTGGGCGTCGTGCTGCTGGTGCAGGTGGCACTGGGCATCGGCAATGTGCACCTGGGACTGCCGCTTCCGGTTGCAACCGCGCACAATGGCGTGGCGGCGTTGCTGCTATTCACCCTGCTGGTGTCGCTTGCGCGCGCGCAGCGGCGATCGATCGAACCGGGAACCTGACGTGGCCAAGTCGACCTTCGGCGAATACCTCGAACTCACCAAGCCGCGCGTCGTGGCCTTGCTGGTGTTCTGCGCCGTCATTGGCATGTTCCTGGTGCCGGGCATTGCACCGGGCTTTCCCATGGGCCTGCCGCCCTGGCGCGCGCTGGTGTTCGGCACCCTGGGCATCTGGCTGGCCTCGGCCTCGGCGGCGGCCTTCAACCACCTGATCGACCAGCGCATCGACAAGGTGATGGCGCGCACCGCGCACCGGCCGCTGGCCACGGGGCATCTTTCCCCGCGCCAGGTGTTTATCTTCGCGCTGGGGCTGGGCGTGTTGTCGATGCTGGTGCTGGTGTTGCTGGTGAATACGCTCACCGCGGTGCTCACCTTCGGCGGCCTGATCGGCTATGCCGTGGTCTACACCGCCTACCTGAAGCGCGCCACGCCGCAGAACATCGTGATCGGCGGGTTGGCCGGTGCGATTCCGCCGGTACTGGGCTGGACATCGGTCACCGGTGCGCTGCATCCGTTCGCGCTGCAGCTGTGCCTGATCATCTTCGTGTGGACGCCGCCGCACTTCTGGGCTCTGGCGATCTTCCGCCGCGAGGATTATTCCCGGGCCCAGGTGCCGATGCTGCCGGTGACGCACGGAGTGGTGTACACGCGCTGGCACGTGCTGTTCTACACCATCTTGTTGTTCCTGGTGACGATGCTGCCGTTCCTGATGCACTACAGCGGCCTGTTGTACCTTGGCGGCGCGGTCGTGCTGGGGGCGGGGTTCCTGTATTACGCCGTGCGCCTGCTGAACCCACCGGATGAATTGTTCTCGATGAAGGTGTTCAACTATTCCATCGTCTACCTGATGGCGTTGTTCGCGTTCCTGCTGGTGGATCACTACCTCGTGGCGCCGCGGACGGTGATGGAGATCACGGTCGGGGGCTAGACAGTCCCAAGCAGGAAACCGGCAACTTCGCGCGGCTTTTCAAGATGCATGTGATGCCCGCCGGACATCCGTTGCACCGTGATGTCCGCGACGCAGTCGATGCGGGCCTGGATGGTTTCCGTTTCCATGTAGGGCATGGCGGGGTCGGCCAGCAGCAGGCGGGTGCTGGCCTCGATACCAAGCAACAGCGACATCACCTGGGTTTCGGCCAGCCGGATCGGCGTGGATGATGCCAGGCGCGGATCGCTGCGCCAGCGATAGCCGCCGGCAACTTTGGCCAGGCTCCGGGTGACCATGCCCCGCACGAGCTCTGCCGGCATGTTGCTCACGGCCATCCGCGCGGCGATGGCGGCATCCATGTCGGGGAAGACGCGCAGGGCGCGTGGGCGTTCCTGTAGCGCGGCCAGACCCTCGCGGAAACGCTCGAGGGTGCGCGAGCCATCGTCGGCCATGGCGCCGAGCCCTTCCACCAGCAACAGTTCCCGTATGCGCGTGGGCACCGCGGCGGCGGCGAGGCTGGCAATGCCTGCGCCCAGCGAGTGGCCAAGCAGGCTGAAGCGATCCAGGCCCAGCGCATCGGCCGCGGCGATCGCGGCGCGCACATAATCCACATAGTGATAGGGCAGCCCCGGCGGCAAGTGGGCCGAGGCGCCATGACCAGGCAGGTCCAGCGCGATCACCCGGTAGTGCTTCGACAGGAACGGCGCGATCGGTTCGAAGCTGGCGCTGTTGTCGAGCCATCCATGCAGGGCCAGCAGGGGCGGGAGGTTTTCATCACCCCAGGCTTGTGCGGCCAGCTGCAATCCGGGGATATCGATGGTCAGTTCGGTCACGTGGCGGCCTCCGGCCAGCCTTGCAGGTGCTGCAATGCCAGGTCGGCAAGCATCGTGGCATGCGTGTCGCTATCGTTGAGGCAAGGGATATAGCTGAGCGTGCCGCCGCCGGCCCCGCGGAAGAACTCCGCGTTCTGCATGGCGATTTCCTCCAGTGTTTCCAGGCAATCCACGGCAAAGCCGGGGCTGATCACATCCACACGCTTGAGGCCCTGGCGGCCGAGTTCGCGAACGGTTTCGTCGGTGTAAGGATGCAGCCAGCGTTCCCGGCCCACGCGCGACTGGAAGCTGGTGATGACCTCGTTGCCGGCCAGGCCCAGTGCCTGGCGCAGGAGCCGCGCCGTGGCCATGCACTGCTCGTAATACGGATCGCCCGCATCGACGTAGCGCTGGGGGATGCCATGGAAACTCAGCAGCAGCCTTTCGCCGCGGCCGTGCTGGTTCCAATGGGCGCGCACGCGGTCTGCCAGTGCTGCGATATAAGCGGGACGGTCGTGGTAATCGTTGACCGTGCGCAGTTCCGGTGGCCAGCGCAGGCGTTTGATGCTGTCGGCGACGGCATCGAGCACGGACCCGGTGGACGTGGCCGAGTACTGTGGGTACAGCGGCAGCACCAGCAGCCGGCGCACGCCCTCGCGCTGCATGCGCACGATGGTCTGGAAAACCTCCGGCGTGCCGTAGCGCATGGCCAGTTCCACGCGAATGGGGCCGGGCCGGAGCGCGGCCAGCTTGTCTGCCAGGCGCGCGGCGAGGGCTTCGCTGAGCACGCGCAGGGGCGAGCCCTGGTCCGTCCAGATGCGGCTGTAGGCGTGCGCTGAGCGCCTGGGTCGGATACGCAGGATCACCCCATGCAGGATGGCCAGCCAAAGCAGCCGCGGATACTCGATCACCCGCGGATCGCCGAGGAACTGCGCGAGGTAGGGACGCACCGCCGCGGGCGTGGGCGCGGCAGGTGTACCAAGATTAACCAACAGCACGCCGATCGCCGGCGCGGTGGCGTGGGAATCGCCGGCAAGGCCGGTATAGTTACTGCTGCCTGGCATGAGGCTGGGGCCTGATTGGGACAGTGCAGTCTGCCATAGCGATCCCGTGCAGGCCGTGCAGCCCGATGCCGCACCCGCCTCACGCCGCCCTGCACAGGAAGGAGTTCCATCCCCATGGTCAAGCCGTTCGCCCGTTTCCTTATCGTCCTGGCCCTCGTCGCGGGCCCCTTCGCCGCCGTACATGCCGAGGACCCGCCCGATGTCCGTGCACGCAATGCCGTACGCGTGCTGAAGGAAATCATGGAGGCGCCGGACAAGGGCATTCCCACCGACCTGCTGCGTGATGCCCACGCGATTGCCGTCATTCCCGACATGGTCAAGGCGGGCCTGGTATTCGGCGGCCGCCGCGGCGAGGGCCTGATCTCGGTCAAGGGCGCGGACGGCACCTGGTCGAACCCCAGCTTCGTTACCCTTACCGGCGGTAGCATCGGCTTCCAGGCGGGCATTTCCTCCACCGACGTGATCCTGGTCTTCCGTACCCAGCGTGGTGTTGATTCCATCGTCAACGGCAAATTTACCCTGGGCGCCGATGCCTCGGCGGCGGCCGGACCGGTCGGCCGCACGGCCACCGCGGCCACCGACAGTCAGATGAAGGCCGAGATCTATTCATACTCACGGTCGCGCGGCCTGTTCGCCGGCGTGGCCCTGGATGGCTCGGCGCTGCGTATCGATTACGATGCAAATACAGCCATTTACGGTAGCGGCGTGACGCCACGTAGGATTTTCGAAGGCGGCGTTAAGGATGTGCCTACACCGATAGTCGATTTTCGCGACCGGCTGGAAGAGTACACTCAGCGCTAGTCGTCTTACTTTCGTGCGTCGCCCGCGCAGCGTCGCGGGCACGCCGTCAACGAGGTTCGTCCCATGAGCACCATCCATATCGTCCTGCTGGTCGTCGTCGTCGTGCTGATCTTCGGCACCAAGAAGCTGCGCAATATCGGCTCCGACCTCGGCGGCGCCGTCCGTGACTTCAAAAAGGGCCTGGACGGTGATGAAGAAGCCAAGCGCCAGGCTGCCGAGCAGCTGCGTGCCGATCCGCCGGCCGAGCACGTGCCGCCGTCAGTGGACGCCGCCAAGGCTGCCGCCGATGCGGCGCGCGCCGAGCGCGATCGTTCGAACTAGCCTCGTCAACGCGTCATGATCGAGATCAGCTTCGGCAAGCTGCTCCTGCTGGCCATCATCGCGTTGATCGTGCTTGGCCCGGAAAAGCTTCCCCATGCTGCCCGTACCGCGGGCGCCTTGCTGCGCCGTGTTCGTACCGGCTGGGACAGCGTGCGCGCGGAAGTGGAGCGTGAGATCCAGGCAGAGGAAATCAAACGTAACCTGCGCGAGGCCGCCGAGCGCGCCCGCCAGCCGCACGACGACCTTCGCAGCACCGTCAACGAGGTCAACCAGCAGGTACGCGGTACCTTTACCGAGGCCAACGAGCAGGTGCGCAGTACCTTTACCGAGGCTGGCGATGTGATGCGTGGCAAGCCGCTCGGCAGTAGCAGAAGGGAAGAGTCGGCCCTGGATACAGCGCAGCCCTCACCGCCTGCGGAGTCCGCGGAGCTACCGCATGCCAGCGGGCAGGAAGCAACCATGGGCACACAGGAAGCAGCCAAGGAAACGGAAGGCCCCGATGTCAGCAAGTGAACCCGGGCCGTCGGCAGACGACCCCACCGAGGAAGGCCTTTTTTCCCATCTGGTTGAACTGCGCGCCCGCCTGCTGCGGGCCGTCGTCACCCTGTTCCTGGTGTTGATGGCGCTGATCCCGATCGCCAACCGCCTGTATACGGAACTTGCCGCTCCCCTGGTGGCACGCCTGCCTGCCGGCGCGCACCTGATCGCTACGGAAGTGGCCAGTTCATTCTTCACGCCGCTGAAGCTGGCGTTGTGGGCCGCGCTTTTCATCTCGATGCCGATGATCCTGTACCAGCTGTGGGCGTTTGTAAGCCCCGGCCTGTACCGGCACGAGAAACGCCTGGCCCGGCCATTGCTGGTGGCGGCGTTGTTCCTGTTCTACGCCGGTTGCGCGTTCGCCTATTTCATCGTGCTGCCGGCGGCGTTCAAGTTCCTCACCGCCGTCACCCCCGATGGCGTGGAGATGATGACGGACATCACGCATTACCTCGACTTCGTCATGTTGATGTTCCTGGCCTTCGGCTTGTGCTTCGAAGTGCCGGTGGCGGTGGTGATCCTGGCCGCGGTGGGCGTGGTCGATGCCGAGAAGCTCAGCCGTTTCCGCAGTTATGCCGTCGTCGGCGCGTTTGCGATTGCAGCGTTCATCACGCCGCCGGATCTCTTGTCGATGGTGATGCTGGCCGTGCCCATGTGCCTGTTGTACGAAGTGGGCCTGCTGGCGGTGCGCTTCCTGCTGAAGCCACCGACCGACCTGCAGAAAACCGAATAGGCGGCTTCCGGTCAGGCGACCGGCGCCGCCATGCGTGACGCGCCTTAGTGCGAACGCCCGAGGGAAAGCCCGCGCACCACGTTCAGTGCCTGCGACAGGGCGAAGTCGGCGATGGCAAGCTTGCCATCGTCTTCATCGGAGGCAGCCTTGGCAGCCACGGTTTCATTGGCCAGGTGGTTGGGCAGGTCCGCTTCCGAGCCGATCAGCTGCGGCGGTGATTCGCTCTTGTTGACGGCGAGGTCGGCCAGGGTGATGTCCGGATTGATGCCTTCGGCCTGGATCGAGGTGCCGTTGGGCGTGTAGTAGCGGGCCGTGGTGATCTTCACCGCGTGCTCGTCGTCGAGCGGCAGCACCGTCTGCACCACGCCCTTGCCAAAGGTACGCCGGCCCATGATCAGTGCTCGATGGTGGTCTTTCAGGGCGCCGGAGACGATCTCCGCCGCCGAGGCCGTGCCGTTATCCACCAGCACCACCATCGGCGCGCCGTTCAGCAGGTCGCCCGGGTGGGCATCGAAATGCAGGTTCGCGTCGGGTACGCGGCCGCGGGTGGTGACGATCACGCCTGAATCCAGGAAGGCATCGCTCACGCCCACGGCCGAGGTAAGCAGGCCGCCCGGGTTGGAGCGCAGGTCCAGCACCGCACCCTTCTGCGGGCCGTTTTTCTTGATCAGATCGCCGAGCTTCTTTTCCACATCGGTCGCGGTGTCTTCCTGGAACTGCGAGACGCGGATGTAGGCATAGCCCGGAGCCAGTTCGCGCACCTTGACGCTGGTGACGGCGATGCGTTCGCGCACCAGCGGCATGTCGATGGGCTTGTCGGATTTCTCATGAAGGATGGTAAGGACGATCTTGCTGCCAGGCGGACCACGAAGCTTCTTGTAGGCTTCATCGATGTTCTGCGGATCCACCGGGACGCCATCGACCTTGACGATCAGGTCGCCCGGCTTGATGCCGGCGCGCGAGGCGGGTGTGTCGTCGATCGGCGCCACGATGCGCAGCTCGCCGTCGCCCTGCAGTACCTCGATCCCCAGGCCGCTGTACTGGCCGGTGGTGTCCTCGGAGAGTTCGTCCAGGCCATCCTTGTCCAGGTATTCGGCGTGCGGATCAAGGCCGGTGACCATGCCGCCGATGGCGGCCTTCATGATGGTCTTGTCGTCCACCTTCTCGACATAAGCCTGCTTGACGATCTGGTAGACACGGGTGAAGTTGCGGATGTCTTCCAGCGAGACTTCGCCCGAGGTGGAAGCCGATGCCGGTCCGTCCTTCATCGACGGCGGGGGAAGCACGCTGGCGCCCGCCGCCGGGGCATCGGGTTGGGGCACCTGGGCCAGTACCGGGACGGCGGTGAGCAACAGCGGAAGCGCGGCCAGGCGCAGGAACTTGCGAGCAGACTGGCCGGGCGGGGAAAGACGCATGCGGATCTCCAGGTTCAAGGTTCCGATGGTAATCGGGACGGTGTGCTTGGCGCGTTACCTGCGCTTGGACAACCAGCTGGCCGGGTCGACCGGCTTGCCGCGCTGGCGCAGTTCGAAATAGACGCCACCGTCGCTCAACGAAGGCGAGGCCGCCGTGCCCACCGGCTGGCCGGCCTCCACGGTATCGCCCACGCCATGCAGCAGGGTTTCGTTATTGCCATAGAGGGACATCCAGCCATCGCCATGGTTCAGGATCACCAGCATGCCGTAGCCGCGAAGGAAGCTGGCGTACACCACCCGGCCGCGCGCCACGGCGTGCACCGGGCTGCCCTGGACGGCGGCAATGGATACCCCCGGGCCGTGCGCGTGCACCGCTCCGGTGGCGGGCCACGGCAGGTCGCCGCGGATGTTCGCCGATGGCTTGCCAGGTTCCGCCGTGGGCGCCGAGACCACCGGGGCTTCCTCGATCACCTTCTGCAGGCGGTCGACCAGCGAGTTCATTGATTGCTCGTCCTGCTTCAGCGCGGCAATCTTCTTGCCCTGGTCGGTGAGGCGGGCGTTGGCCTCGGCCACCAGCTTCTGCTGGTCGGCACGCTGTTTCTCCAGCGACGTGGCCTTGGCCTCGCGTTCGGCGCGCTGGGTTTTGAGCGCTTCCTGTTCGCTGGCGATGGCCGATTCGATGTCCTGCAGGTGGGCGAGGTCGGCCAGCAAGGCCTTGATCCGTACCAGGCGGTCCTGCTGGAAATACTTCGAATAGGCCAGGGCGCGGGCGATGCGGTCCACTTCCTGGTCGCCCATCAAGGTCTGCAGGTCCGAGCCGTGGCCGAGCGTGTAGGCGGCGCGCAGGAGGTCATCGAGCGCGGCACGCTGGCGGTCGAGGGTTTTCTTCATCGTTGCGCGCTGCTCGCCCAGCTGGGCGAGGTCGTGTTCTTTCTCGGCCAGGGCCGCATCGGCTTCGCGAACGGCTTTCGCTGCGGCAGCCACGGCTTCGGCCTGCCGTGCGAGAGCGGCGTTGGCGCTGTCGCGCTGGTTGGCGGTTTCCCGCTGGTCGCGGGTCACCGCGTCGATGCGCGAGCGTACGTCATCGAGTTTCTTCTGGGCCTCCGCCTGCTCGGCCTTGCTGCCCACCTGGCGCTGCGCCGCGACGAGCGGTGGAGTGGCCAGGACGAGGCCGAGGGCCAGCCAGAGGGCGCCACATGTGGGCTTGCGCATGCTTGCGACGGGTCCTTCGAACGGGTCTCGCCATAGCATGACACGGCACCGGGGTCGCGCCACAGCGGGTATTGGCGCCGGGCATTACCGCTGATTTAACACAGCTTCCGCGTTTGGACGTCCAAACCTTTTGACGCAGCGCGTCAAATGTGCCTAAAGTGGGCACGTATGCCCGATCGTGCGTTCGCGCGGAAGCCCCACCCCGCGCGCGCCTAAGTGTCCCCGACGGGTTCTTCCCAGCCAACCCGCGCCTGGAGGCGGCCTGATGGTGAAGCAAGGCAAGCCGACGCTTTACGACGCGGCATTCGAACACGACAGCTGCGGTTTCGGGCTGGTGGCGCGTATCGGCGGCAAGGCGTCGGCCGCGCTCGTGGATACCGCGTTCTGCGCACTGGCGAAGCTTTCCCACCGCGGCGGCGTGAATGCCGATGGTGTCAGCGGCGATGGCTGCGGGGTGCTGGTACATGGCGCCGCGCCGTGGCTGCGCGCGCTGGCAGCCGAATCGGGCATCGAGGTGGGCGAGCGTTTCGCCGCGGGCCTGGTATTCGACAATCGCGATGGCGACGCCTCAGCGGTTGCCGTGCTTGAAGCAAAACTGGCCGAAGCCGGCCTCGCCGTGGCCGGCTGGCGCGACGTGCCGGTGAACGCCGACGCCTGCGGCCCGCTGGCCGCTGCCGAGATGCCGCGCGTGCGCCAGGTATTCGTCAATGCCGGCCATGGCTTCGATGACGCCACCTTTGAACGCGCGCTGTTCCGCGCGCGTCGCCTGGCGGAAGTGGACCTCGCCGACAACGAAACCTTCTACGTGGTGTCGCTGTCGGTGCACGTGGTGGGTTACAAGGCCATGGCCGCGCCCGGCCGCCTGCGTGATGTCTATGCAGACCTTCGCCATCCGGCGTTGAGCGCCGATGCCGTGGTCTTCCACCAGCGTTTCTCCACCAACACCTCGCCACAGTGGCGACTGGCGCAGCCGTTCCGCTTCCTGGCGCACAACGGCGAGATCAACACCATCCGCGCCAATCGCCGCTGGATGCTGGCGCGATCCTCCGTGCTTCGTTCGCCGCTGGTGGACCTGGAAGGCATCGGTCCGCTTGTGCGCCAGAAAGGCTCGGATTCGGAAAGCCTGGACAACGCCCTGGAAGTGCTGCTGGCCGGCGGCATGGATCTGCTCAACGCCATGAAGGTACTTGTGCCGCCGGCTTATGCCGCGCGCGAGAACCTCGACGAAGACCTCGCCGCCTTCTACGAGTACTACGCACTGCATTCGGAGCCGTGGGATGGCCCCGCGGGCCTGGTGATCTGCGACGGCCAGTACGCCGCCTGCACGCTCGACCGCAACGGCCTGCGCCCGGCGCGCTGGGCGTTGTCGGACGACAACACGCTGATCGTGGCGTCAGAGGCCGGGCTGTGGGATGTGCCTTCATCGCGCGTGATAGCCAAGGGCCGCCTGGCGCCCGGCGAGATGATCGCGGTGGACTTCACCAACAAACGCCTGCTGCACGATGCCGATATCGACGACATCAACCGCGCGCGCGCGCCGTTCCGTCAATGGTTGCGCGATGGCGTGGTGTATCTTGAATCCGACCTGATCGATCCGAACCTGGCCGCCGAGCCGCTGCCGGCGGATGAACTCAAGCGCTACCAGAAGCTCTACGGCCTCACCCGCGAAGAAACCGAGTCGGTGCTGAAAGTCCTGGCCGAAACCGAGGCCGAGGCCACCGGCTCCATGGGCGACGACACCCCGATGGCGGCGATGTCCTCCCACGTGCGTCCCTTGTTCGACCGCTTTCGCCAGGCCTTCGCCCAGGTCACCAATCCGCCGATCGACCCCTTGCGCGAGCGGCTGGTGATGTCGCTGGTAACCCAGATCGGCCAGGAGCGGAACATCTTCGAGCTCGGTCCCGAGAACGCCAGCCAGGTGATGCTCAATTCCCCGATCCTTTCCCAGCGCAAGCTGCGGCAGATCCTGGCGATGGAGGAATATGCCGACACCCCGCGCTTCGACCTGATGTACGGCGTGGGCCAGACACTGGAAGAAGCGCTGCGCAAACTATGCGATGAGGTCGAGGCCGCGGTGCGCGGTGGGGTGCAGGTCGTGTTCCTGTCCGACCGTTACCCGCGCCGGGACCTGACCCCCATCCATTCGCTGCTGGCCACCGGGGCGGTGCATGCGCGCCTGGTGGATACAGGCTTGCGCTGCCAGTGCAACATCATGGTAGAGACAGCCACGCCGCGCGATCCGCACCAGTTCGCCTGCCTTATCGGTTTCGGCGCCACGGCGATCTATCCATGGCTGGCCTACCAGAGCCTGTTCGACCTGGGCCGCAGCGGCCACATCCGCAAGAACGACGGCGCACCGCGCGAGATCGGCCGCGACTACCGCCGTGGCGTGCGCAAGGGCCTGTTGAAGATCCTCTCGAAGATGGGCATTTCCACCATCGCAGGCTATCGCGGCGCGCAACTCTTCGAGATCGTCGGCCTGGCTCCCGACGTGGTGGAGCTATGTTTCCCGGGCACGCCTTCGCGTGTGGGTGGCGCCACTTTCGCCGACCTCGACCTTGAGCAGCGCACCCTTGCCGGCGAAGCCTGGAACGACATGGCGGGCCTTCGCCCGGGTGGCCTGTACAAGTACATCCACGGCGGCGAATACCACATGTACAACCCCGATGTGATCGCCAGCCTGCAGGTGGCGGTCCGCACGGGCCTGATGAGCGACTACCGCCGCTATGCGCAGTTCGTCGACGGCCGTCCGCCGTCCGCATTGCGCGACCTCCTGCACCCGGTGGCAGGCACGCCCGTGCCGCTGGATGAAGTGGAACCGGTAGAAGCGATCCTCAAGCGCTTCGATTCGGCCGGCATGTCGCTGGGTGCATTGTCGCCCGAGGCACACGAGGCACTGGCCATTGCCATGAACCGCCTGGGTGCGCGCAGCAACTCCGGCGAGGGCGGTGAAGACCCGGTCCGATACGGCACCGAGAAAGCATCGAAGATCAAGCAGGTGGCGTCGGGCCGTTTCGGCGTGACGCCGGCGTACCTGGTGAACGCCGAGGTGCTGCAGATCAAGATCGCCCAGGGCGCCAAACCCGGCGAGGGCGGCCAGTTGCCCGGCCACAAGGTGGACAAGACCATCGCCAGGTTGCGCTATGCCAAACCCGGCATCGGCCTGATCTCCCCGCCGCCGCACCACGACATCTATTCCATCGAGGATCTCGCCCAGCTGATCCACGACCTCAAGGAGGTCAACCCGCAGGCCCTGGTGTCGGTGAAACTGGTGTCACACGCCGGTGTTGGCACCGTCGCCGCGGGTGTGGTGAAGGCCGGTGCGGACCTGATCACCGTGTCCGGGCACGATGGCGGCACCGGCGCCAGTCCGCTTACGTCAATCAAATACGCCGGTACGCCGTGGGAACTGGGCCTGGCCGAGACGCAGCAGACATTGCGATTGAACGACCTGCGAGACCGTGTGCGCCTGCAGACGGACGGTGGCCTGAAGACCGGCCTGGACGTGATCAAGGCGGCCATGCTCGGCGCGGAAAGTTTCGGCTTCGGCACCGGCCCGATGGTGGCGCTGGGTTGCAAGTACCTGCGCATCTGCCATCTGAACAACTGCGCCACGGGCGTGGCGACGCAACACCCCGTGCTGCGTGCCGCCCATTTCACCGGCTTGCCCGAGATGGTGATGAACTATTTCCGCTTCGTGGCCGAGGATGTGCGCCTGCACATGGCGGCGCTGGGCGTGCGCTCGATGGCCGAGCTGATCGGCCGCAGCGAGAAGCTCGAGCAACTCAAGGGCACCACCACCGGCCACGGACAACTGGATCTTTCCCGCCTGCTGGGCACCGACGGCCTTGCCAACCACGAGGCCACGCAGTGCGTGATGCCGCGGAACCCCATGCGCGACCCAGCGGCGCTGGCCACACGCATCAGCGCCGACACACGCGAAGCGGTGGCGCATGGCACCGGCGGCACGTTCGACTACGACATCGCCAATACCGATCGGGCCATCGGCGCCCGGCTGTCCGGTGACGTTGCCCGGCGCTGGGGTGATGCTGGCATGGCCGCCCATCCGCTGGTGCTGCGCCTGCGCGGCGCGGCAGGCCAGAGCCTGGGCGCCTGGAATGCCGGTGGCGTGCACATCGAACTGGACGGCGAAGCCAACGACGGCGTGGGCAAGGGCATGGCCGGCGGCCGCCTGGTGATCCGCCCGCCGGCGGATTCGCCCTTCGCCAGCCAGGACGCCGCCATCATCGGCAATACCTGCCTGTACGGCGCCACCGGTGGCGAGCTTTTCGCCGCCGGCCGTGCCGGCGAGCGCTTCGCCGTGCGCAACTCCGGTGCACTGACCGTGGTGGAAGGTGCAGGCGACCATTGCTGCGAATACATGACCGGCGGCGTGGTCGCCGTGCTCGGCTCCACGGGCCTGAACTTCGGCGCCGGCATGACCGGCGGGTTCGCCTATGTGCTCGACCTCGAGCGAGACTTCGTCGATTGCTATAACCACGAGCTGGTCGACATCGTACGCATCTCGCCGGAAGGCATGGAGCACTACATGCAGCACCTGCGCAACCTCATTGCCCGCCACGCCGACACCACGCACAGCGCGTGGGGGCGCAAGGTACATGCGGATTTCCGTGGCCTCCTGCAACGCTTCTGGCTGGTCAAACCGAAAGCTGCAAGCCTGGATGCCCTGGCCGAAGAACTGCGGAGCGCCGCATGAGCGCGAAGGATTTCCGCTTCCTCGAGGTATCGCGGCAAACGCCGCGCACGGTGCCAGTGCCGGTGCGTGTGCTGGGGTACTCGGAAATCAGCGGCGACTTCGCCGCGTCCGAGGCCGCCACGCAATCGGAGCGCTGCATCGATTGCGGCAACCCGTATTGCGAGCACGCCTGCCCGGTGCACAACTACATTCCCAACTGGTTGAAGCTGGTGCAGGACGGCCGCCTGTTCGAAGCGGCCACGTTGATGCACGAGACCAACCCATTGCCGGAAGTCTGCGGCCGGGTGTGCCCGCAGGACCGCCTGTGCGAAGGTGCCTGCACGCTGGAGCAAACTGCCTTCGGTGCCGTCACCATCGGCAGCGTCGAGAAATGGGTGACCGATGAAGCCATCCGCCAGGGCTGGCGCCCGGATCTTTCCAGCGTGCGCGAGAGCGGCCGCCGCGTCGCCATCGTTGGTGCGGGCCCGGCGGGGCTTGCCTGCGCCGACCGCCTGCGTCGCGCCGGCATCGCCGCCGACGTCTACGACCGCTACCACGAGATCGGCGGACTGCTGACCTTCGGCATCCCACCGTTCAAGCTGGACAAGGCCGTGATGCGTACGCGTCGCGAGATACTCGAAGGCATGGGCGTGCGTTTCAGGCTGGGCATCGAGATCGGCCGCGACCTCGACTTCGCCGAACTCGTCGATGGCTACGATGCGGTGTTCGTCGGCACGGGCGCTTACACTTATGTCGACGGCCGCCTGGATGGCCGCGATCTCAAGGGCGTGCACGACGCACTGCCCTTCCTGATCGCCAACGTCCACCGGCTGCTGCGCGATGAAGTGCCCTCGGCCACTTACGACCTGCGCGGCAAGCACGTGGTGGTGTTGGGCGGTGGCGACACCGGCATGGACTGCAACCGCACGGCGATCCGCCTGGGTGCGGCATCGGTCACCTGCGTGTATCGCCGGGACGAGGCCAACATGCCCGGTTCGCGCCGGGAAGTGGGCTACAGCCGCGAGGAAGGTGTCCAGTTCCTATTCCATAAACAGCCGGTGGCCCTGCTGGGGGAAGACGGCCGGCTGAACGCGGTGCGCGTGGTGGATACGGAGCTGGTGGCTGCGGCCGATGGGCGCTTGCGGCCGCAGAACATCCCCGGCAGCGAGAGCGACCTGCCGGCGGACGTGGTGATCCAGGCTTTCGGCTTCCAGCCGAGCCCGCCCGACTGGTGCCAGGTGCACGGCGTGGCGCTGGATCCCTCGGGCAAGATCCTGGTGGGTACAGGAGGGCAATGGCCCTTCCAGACCAGCCACCCGCGCATCTTCGCCGGCGGCGACAACGTCCGCGGGGCGGACCTGGTGGTCCGTGCCGTACATGATGGCCGGGAAGCTGCCGGATCCATCGCCCGCATGCTCGCCGGTGCCCCGGCCGCCCGGCCGGTGGCCGCGGTGGCCTGATAACCGGCACAATGGGGAAATGGATCGTCCGGGGGTCATACCTGCATGTGCCTGATCGCGTTCGCCTGGAACGTGCACCCACGCTGGCGCCTGCTGCTGGTGGGCAATCGCGATGAGTTCCATGAACGCCCCTCCGCTGCCCTGGCACGCTGGGAAGACCACCCCGGCATCGTTGCCGGGCGTGACCTTCAGGCCGGTGGTACCTGGCTTGGGGTCGCCGACGGCGGAAGGGTATGCACCGTCACCAACGTACGCGACCCACGCGACCAGCATGAGGGCCTTTCACGCGGCCTGTTGCCGGTGGAATACCTGATCGACGGAAGTGCGTCGGGGCATGCCGAAGCACTGCGCCAGCGCGCCGCGGACTATCGCCCGTTCAACCTGCTCACCTTCGATGGTCAATCGGCTTATTACGTGGGCAACCGCCCCAGGGCCCGCGTGGAAGCGATCATTCCTGGCGTGCATGGCCTGTCCAACGCCGACTTCAACGCGCCGTGGCCGAAAACCCAGGCCGCCTGCGACAAGCTTTCGCGCTGGATCGACGGCGCCGACGATGGCGATTTCGAATCGCTGTTCGAGATCCTCGCTCATGAGGGCACCTGGCCCGACGAGGTGCTTCCCGATACCGGGGTAGGCATCGACCTGGAGCGCCAGCTCTCGGCCACCTTCATCCGTGGCGAGCGCTACGGCACACGTGCCAGCACCATCGTTGCGGTGGACCACGATGGCGCCACCATCGTGGTGGAACGGCGCTTCGGCCCCAACGGCGAGAAGGCCGGTGAAACCGCCGTTGCGATCGAAGCGTCGATCTAGAGCACCAGCGAGCGCCCACCGTCGACACGGATCACCTGGCCGGTGACGAACGTCGCATCGCGGAGCAGCCACAGCACGGTGCTTGCGATGTCTTCCGGGTCGCCACAGCGCTTGAGCGGCGTTGCCGCGATCACCGCGTCCCGTTCAGTGTCGGCCTTGCCGTGCTCTGGCCAGAGGATCGCACCGGGGGCAATGGCATTGACCCGCACGTGCGGCGCGAGCTCGATCGCCAGCGATTGCGTCAGCGCCACCAGTGCGGCTTTGGCCATGCCATACACGGTGTGGTCGCGAAGCGGACGTTCTGCATAGATATCGACCATGTTGACGATGGCGCCCTGGTGTTCGGCCAGATGCGGCGCTGCTGCCTGCGAAAGAAACAAAGGCGCACGTGCGTTACTGGCGAAGAGATTGTCCCAGGCGGCCCTGTCGATGCTGCCAACCGGCGTGGCGTGGAAGGTGGACGCGTTGTTCACCAGCGCGTCCAGGCGGCCGTGCCAGTGCGCCGCTTCCCCCACCATGGTGGTGAGCCCGGCATCGTCGGCGAGGTCGGCGCACAGGGTACGTACGCTGTCGGCGCGGATGGCATTGAGCTCCGCGGCCACCGCCTCGGCCTCGGCCTTCGACCGGTGGTAGTGCAGCGCGATGTCGAAGCCTTCCGCGTGCAACCGGCGCACCACGACGGCGCCAATGCGGCGGGCGGCACCGGTGACCAGGACGACGGGGTGGGCAAGCTTCGGCATGCACGAAGGATGCCGCAAATTCACCTTGAGCGTCAGGCGGGGGGTTTCTTCCGCGTGGCTTTGCGGGCCACAGCCGTGCTTTTGCGCACGGTTTTCTTCACAGCCTTCTTCACCGCTTTCTTGACGGCTTTCTTGGTGGCAGCGGCCTTTTTCGCCACCCTGGTGGCGCTTGCACGTACCGTGGCAACCGTTGCGTCCGCCGGGGTGACATCCACCGTTTCCACGTCGATGCCGCCACTGAAAAGCTCAATCGCCGTCTTGGCTACCTGGGCGGTGTCGTAATAGGCATACGCACCTACGCCCAGCGCGCCCACCACGGGCAGCCACCGGCTGAGGCCCTTGCTCACCGCGCGACGGGATACGTTGACGCCGATGTTCTTGGCCACGCGCTCCAGTGCCGCCATGCCGGCGCGGCGGAACACCAGGCGGTCACCCATGCGCACCACCACGTCGCGGAAGGCCTGGGCAGCGGTATGACGGAACAGGCAATAGAGCATCTGCTCGCGGCCAAGCGTGGCTTCCTTGCCGAAGGTGGAGGCAATGTCACTCACCATCTGGGCCTGGATCTTCCAGATCATCACCAGTTCCGGCAGCACCGTGAGCCAGCCCAGTGGACCCGGGGGCAGGGCCAGGGAGCCGGCGGTGAGGCCGGCCTTGCTGGCGGCGGCGTTGGCGATACGTTTGGCTTCGTCCCCGGGGCGCTTTGAGGTGGGCTCCTTGCTGCCAGGGATTTTCGACACGAAGTCCAGGATGGCCTGCGCGGCGCCGCCGATGTCGCGGGTGGAGGCGACGGCGACGATTTCCTTTGAGGTGGACGATGCACTCTTGCGCGCCATGGGGGCTCCAGCTTCGGTTTGACGTGAATAACTACCGAACCCGCCGTGACCTGTCGATGAAGCGGAAAGCCGCTGGAAAGTGCCTGTCCACATAGTGGCCATTCCCCGATCCGCATGGCCGGCATGGACCGACCCTGCCATCAGTCATGTGGATGCATCGCAGCATTGATATGTTATAACATTATCAAGCTCAGACTGATGGACCCCGCCGCCCCATGAATTTCTCCCGCCTTGCCCTCTGCGTTGCCGCAGCCCTTTGCGCCGCACCCGTATTCGCCGGCGATGCGCCGCTGCCAGTTCCGCCGCCCGCAGCGCTGCCCGATGCAAGCCCGACCGATCCGCAGCATGCCGTGAATCTCGGTGGCGTCGATGTGGACGCCAAGCTCGATGCCGCGCGCAACAGCCTGTCGCCGGACACCGGAAGCAGCCAGTACGTGCTCGATAGCAAGGCCATTGCGGCGTTGCCCCTTGGGCAGAGCACGCCGCTGAACCAGGTCGTGCTGCAGGCCCCTGGCGTGGTGCAGGATTCCTTCGGCCAGCTGCACGTGCGCGGCGACCACGCGAACCTGCAATACCGCATCGACGGCGTGGTGATTCCCGAAAGCATCGGCGGCTTCGGCCAGGCGCTGGATGCGCGCATGATCGACAACTTGAAGCTCCTGGACGGCGCGCTGCCGGCCCAATACGGCCTGCGCACCGCCGCAGTGGTGGATATCACCACCAAGAAACTCAAGAACGACGGCAACGAAGGCGTGGTGGGTATCACCGGTGGCAGTAACGGCACGATCAATCCGTATGCTTCGCTCTTCGGTAAATCCGGTGAATGGAGCTACTACCTCACTGCCAATTACCTGGAAAGCGACATCGGCATCGAGAACCCGACGTCCAGCAAGAAGCCGGTGCACGACCATACCAACCAGGTAAAGGCCTTCGGCGATATCTCCTACCGCATCAACGACGATGCTCGTTTGAGCTTCATGTTCGGCGTGGCCAACAACCGCTTCCAGATTCCCAACAACCCCGGACAGACACCCACCTTCGGCTACCTGGACGTCACCGACTTCGATTCGTCGAAGCTCAACGAGCAGCAGCAGGAGCGTACCCGCTTCGGCGTACTCTCGCTTCAGGGAAAAATGGGCGAAACCGCTTACCAGGTATCCCTGGGCCAGCGTTACAGCGGCCTGGACTTCACCCCTGATGCGATCGGCGACCTGATGTTCGACGGCGTGGCTTCGGACGTCCGCCGCAGCAACCGCGCCAGCACCGTGCAGGCGGATTTCTCCACTCCCGTCGGCGACAGCAACACCGTGCGTTACGGTGTTTATTCCTCATTCGAGAAAGCCGGAAGCACGAACAACGCGATGGTGTTCCCGGCCGATGCCGACGGAAACCAGACCAGCACCACACCGATCAACATCGTCGATGAAAGCCGCCTGATCGCCCGCACGTATTCGGCCTATCTGCAGGACGAATGGAGCATCGGCAGCGCCTGGACAGTGAACTACGGTGTGCGCTACGACAAGTTCAATGCCTTCAAGGCGGAAAGCCAGCTCTCTCCGCGCGTGGGCGCCGTGTGGCAGGCCACCGACAGCACCACCATCCATGCCGGTTACTCGCGCTACTTCACGCCGCCGGCCACCGAGGCCATCACCACCACGTCGATCGAGAAATTCGCCGGCACCACCAATGCGCTGCCCAGTGACGGCAACAACACGCCCAAGAGCGAACGTTCCAGCTACTACGACCTTGGCATCTCGCAGCAGGTAGGCAGCGACCTGACCTTAGGGCTGGACCTCTACGACCGCCGCGTGAGCCGCCTGCAGGATGAAGGGCAGTTCGGTGCCGCCGTGGTGTATTCCACCTTCAACTACCAGTTCGGCCGCATCCGCGGCGCCGAATTCAGTGCCAACTGGAACCATGGGCCGGTCACGGCTTACTTCAACCTGGCCTACAGCCGCGCGATGGGCAAGCGCATCGTCACCGGACAGTACAACTTCGACCCGGATGAGCTGGCCTACATCTACGATAACTACATCCACCTGGACCACGACCAGAAGCTCACCTCTTCCGGCGGCATCAGCTGGGCGATCACCGGCGACACCCAGGTGGGCGCGAATTACCTGTTCGGCTCGGGCCTGCGCAAGGATGGCGACGTGCCCAATGGGTTGTCCGTGCCGTACTACTTCCAGCTGAACCTGAACGTGTCGCACGACTTCAACTTCGAAAGCACCGGCAAGCTGCATACCCAACTGGCGCTGATCAACGCCCTGGACCGCACCTACGAGCTTCGCGACGGCAGCGGCGTGGGCGTGGGTGCACCCCAGTTTGGCCCCCGCCGTGGGCTGTTCCTGTCGGTCGAGAAGAACTTCTAGCGGCGGTACGCGGGAGCGGCTGCTATCCTTCGACGGATGAAACTGCCGCTCCCTGAAGCCGCCGAACGCGACCTTTCCGACCGTCTGCTCGCCCATATCCGTGGGGAAATAGCCTCCGGTGGGCCCATGCCGTTCTCCCGCTATATGGAGCGCTGCCTGTACGCGCCGGGGCTGGGCTACTACAGCGCTGGCAAGACGAAATTCGGCGAGGCGGGGGATTTCATCACGGCGCCGGAACTGGGTGATCTCTTTGCCCGTTGCGTGGTGCGCACGGTGCAGCCGGTGCTTGAGGCACTGGGTCCCGAGGCCGCCTTCCTGGAACTGGGCGGCGGTAGCGGAAGCTTTGCCGAAGCCACGCTGCTGGCTCTCTCAGCGGTCGGTTCGCTGCCCGCACGGTACTTGATCCTGGAGCCCAGCGCGGACCTGCGTGAACGCCAGCGCGACCGGCTGTCAATGGCGTTGCCCGCCGATATCTTCGATCGCGTTGCATGGCTTGACCGGCCACCCGAGGAAGACTGGCGCGGCGTGCTGTTCGCCAACGAGGTGATCGACGCGCTGCCCACCACGCGTTTCACCCTGCGCGATGGCGAAGTGTACGAAGAACACGTGGTGCTCGATGGCGAAGGCAGCCTTAAGCGCAGCGACCGCCCGGCCGATGCGCTGGTATCCGCCGCCGTGCGCCATGTCGAACGGGACATCGGCCGTGAATTCCCCGATGGCTACCGCTCCGAAGTGTTGCCGCAGCTTCCCTTCTGGATGCAGGCGGTGGCGGGTTCCCTCGTTGCCGGCGTCATGCTGTTCATCGACTATGGTTACGTGCGCCAGGAGTTCTACCTGCCCGAACGCACCGACGGCACCCTGATGGCGCACTACCGCCATCGCGCGCACGGCGATGCGTACATCTTGCCGGGCTTGCAGGACCTCACCGCTTCGGTGGATTTCACGGCACTGGCTGAAGCCGGGAACAGCGCCGGTTTCAACGTGGCGGCCTACGTGCCGCAGGCACAGTTCCTGATCGCTTCGGGCTTGCAGGAGTTGTTCGAAGACGACTTCGGCAATGCCCCTGACGAAGCCACGCGCATGGCGCTGGCGCGGCAGGTGAAGCGGCTGACCCTGCCGGATGAAATGGGTGAGCGATTCCAGGCGATGCTGTTTGCCAGGGGGCTTGATGTGCTGCCGCTGCCAGCGGATGTATTGCTGGCTGACCAGGGTGGCCGCCTGTGACTGGCGTGGTCGACGCCGCTCCCCTGAACAGCAAGTCCCGCGTACTCTTTGCCAGCCTGATCGGCACCACCGTCGAATTCTTCGATTTCTATATCTACGCCACGGCCGCGGTGCTGGTCTTCCCCAAGCTGTTCTTTCCTGGTTCGGATGCTGCTTCGGCCACGCTGCAATCGCTGGCGACTTTCGCCGTGGCTTTCTTCGCACGGCCGGTGGGTTCGGCGGTGTTCGGGCATTTCGGTGATCGCGTGGGTCGCAAGGCGACGCTGGTGGCGGCACTGCTGACCATGGGTTTGTCGACCGTGGCCATCGGCCTGTTGCCGACCTACGCCAACATCGGTGTATGGGCGCCGGCGCTGCTGGCCCTGTGCCGCTTCGGCCAGGGGCTGGGCCTGGGTGGCGAATGGGGTGGTGCGGTGCTGCTGGCCACCGAGAACGCACCGCCGGGCAAGCGTGCCTGGTATGGCATGTTCCCGCAGCTGGGTGCACCGATCGGCTTCCTGTGTTCGAGCGGTGTGTTCCTTCTGCTGACTGAGACCATTTCAGACGAAGACTTCTTCCACTGGGGCTGGCGGATCCCGTTCATCGCCAGCGCGGTGCTGGTGATGGTGGGCCTTTGGGTACGTCTGTCGATCGCCGAGACACCTGCCTTCCAGCGCGCCCTCGAGCGCGAAGAGCGCGTTCGCGTGCCGATCTGGACGGTGCTCACCCGCCATCCGCGCGCGCTTATCGCCGGCACCTTCGCCGCCATGGCCACCTTCGTGCTGTTCTACCTGATGACGGTGTTCGCGCTGAGCTGGGGCACGGCCCACCTGGGCTTCGGCCGGCAGCAGTTCCTGTTGCTGCAGATGGTCGCGGTGCTGTTCTTTGCCGCCACCATCCCGTTCTCGGCATGGTTCGCCGACCGCTTTGGCCGCCGGTTCGCCATGCTGGCGGCGAGCGTCGCGGTACTGTTGTTCGGCGTGTTCTTCGGCCCATTGTTTGAGCTGGGCAGCGCGTGGGGCGTGCTGTTGTTCCTGGTGCTGGGCCTTGGCGTGATGGGTCTGACCTATGGCCCCTGCGGCACCATCCTGGCCGAGATGTTTCCCACGCCCGTGCGTTATACCGGCGCTTCACTCGCCTTCAACCTGGCCGGCATCATCGGCGCCTCGCCAGCGCCGTACATCGCCACGAAGCTGGCGCAAGGTTACGGTTTGCAGGCCGTGGGCTGGTATCTGGCGGGGGCGGCACTACTGACCCTGCTGGCGTTGGTGCTGGTGCCGCAGGCACGCGAAGATTGATTTGCGCGCCCGTATAGCGATACGAGGAAGGTGGCGGGCGAGCCAGGGTGAGACCCGCAGTTCCACGGACGGACTTTCGTCCACCTGGTCGCCCGCCAAATAACGACGGACCCCGAGTGCCGCAGGGATCGCCTGCGGCACTCGATCAGGAACAACGGGGTCTCACTCCCGGTTGCCGATGTACTGACAACGCGACTATGTTCCTCGAAGCTATCAGGCAGTTCCATCGTAACGGTCGCAAAGTTGCGAAGAAATTTCGATGGAAGCAAGCTCAAGTTTCGATCGAGGGATGTGCCTGACGAAACGACGCCCGCTTACCGAATCAGTCGCTCGCCCTGGCTTGTTTGATAGCCGCGATCCGCGCCTTCTTCAACATCTCGCCCACCTCAAGCCCCGTCTTTCCTTCAAGGTCGAGGCCTTTCGTACTAACCGTCCGCGCCGCCTCGAAGACTTTCCGCAATGCCCCGGCCTGTGGATAGGCGTTCTCTTCCATCCCCAAGCGCCCGCGCGCATCGCACTCACATGCCGTCGCCACCATGCCGATGCGCTCGGGCCGGCGGAAGCCATCGCAGCGCTGGATCACCTCGTACACGGTTGAGTCCTTCAACTCGTCGATCCGGTGGACGTTCAGGTGTTCACGGCATACAGCCACCGCCAGTTCGCGATACTCCACGGGCACTTTCAGCCGCTCGCATAGCGCCAGCAGCGGCGCCTTGCCGCGCTGTTCGTGCATCACATGGCGCGGCAGTTCTTCCGCGGGTGTCAGGGCCTTGCCTAAATCGTGCGTCAACGCGGCAAAGCCGATCAGGCTGTCGCCGAGTGCCAGTCGAGCCGCCATGGCCAGCACCATCTCGGTGTGGATGCCGCTATCCACTTCAGGGTGGTATTCGGCACGCTGCGGCACACCATACAACGCATCCACTTCGGGCAGGATGCGCGCCAGCGCGCCGGCCTCGCGCAGCACCTGCACGAAAGCCTGCGACGCCGGCTCGCCCAGGGCACGCTTCATTTCCTGCCACACTCGCTCCGGAACCAGATGATCCACTTCGCCATTGGTCACCATTTCGCGCATCAGCGACATGGTCTCCGGCGCCACGGTAAAGCCCATCGGTGCAAAACGCGCAGCGAAGCGCGCAACGCGCAGCAGGCGCACAGGGTCTTCGACAAAGGCTTCGCTTACATGGCGCAGCACGCGCTGTTCGATGTCACGCACGCCACCATACGGATCCACCAACTGACCGTGATCATCTTCGGCGATGGCATTGATGGTGAGGTCACGCCGGCGAAGGTCTTCTTCGAGCGTTACCGATGGGTCCGCGTGCATCGTGAAGCCCTGGTAGCCGCGGCCGGTCTTTCGCTCGGTGCGGGCCAGGGCATATTCCTCGTGGCTTTCCCCATGCAGGAATACCGGGAAATCCTTGCCGACGGGGCGGTACCCCTTGGCCACCATCTCTTCGGGTGTGGCGCCCACCACGACGTAGTCGCGGTCGGCCTTGTCCCGCCCCAGCAGGCGATCACGGACAGCACCGCCGACAAGATAGATGCGCATCAGCGGCGCATGCCCCGCGCGTTGTCCAGCCGGCGCTGGCGCACGTTCTTTTCCAGAAGGATCGGCAGGAACGGGGTGAACGCGGCGGAGTTGATGCCCAGCGCGGCCAGGCCGTCGACCTTGCCGACCGAGTCTGTTTTCAGCGAAAGGAAATTATCGACGGTGAAGGGCTTTCCCGGCACCAGCTGCGCTACCTGCGCCTGCAGTCGCCCCAGAGAATCGGGCAAGCCCAGCACGGCGCGCTTGTAGCCGGCGACATCGCGGATCTTCTTCACGATCTGCTGCAGCTCCAGCACTTCCGGTCCGTACAACTCGAACACACGCGCTGTGGATATGTCCCGGTTGTCCATGCACCGCGTGATCGCCTCGGCCACGTCGCCGACAAACACCGGCGCCATCTTCGCGTGAGGGCGTGCCAGCGGAAGCACGGGCGCAAGCCGAAGCAGTTTGGCGAAACGCGTTACCAATCCATCTCCCCGGCCGAAGATTACCGAAGGCTCGTAGATGGTCCAATCCAGCCCCGAAGCCTTCACCAGCGCCTCCGCGGCACCACGGCTTTTCAGGTACTGCGATTCACCCTGGCCGGCCTTGAGCGAACTCATCTGGTGCAAATGGCGCACACCGGCATGGCGGCAGGCATCGATCACCGAAGCTGTCAGATCCACATGCACGCGCTGGAAGGTGTCGCGCCCGCGCGGTGTAAGGATGCCGACCAGGTTGATCACCGTGTCGGCGCTGGCGAAGTGCTGCTCCAGTGCGCGGCGGTCGTAAACATCGGTCGTACGTACGTGCACATCCGGGATCACGCCACTGTCGCGACGCATTTCCCGGTTACGGGAAAGCAGGGTTACCTGATGGCCGGAACGTACCAGGCGGGGTACGAGGTGGCTGCCGACGAAACCGGTACCGCCCAGGATCACGATCGATTGGCTCATGGCGTGGCCTTAGGTTGTGTGCAACGGCTGCGAAATATCCACTTCAAGCATGATCTTGCCGATATGCGAGCCTTCTTCCATCGTCCGGTGTGCATCGGCGGCGCGCTCGAGCGGGAAGGTGGCATGTATCGTCGGCCGGAATTGACCGGACGCGATCAACGGCCAGACTTTATCGCGCAAGGCCCTCGCGATGTGCGCCTTGGCTTCGGCGGACAAGGCACGCAGGCCAGAACCGGTGATGGTGAGTCGGCGCATTATCACCTTGCCCATCTCCAGGGTGCCCTCACGACCACCGGGTGCGGCGATCATCACCAGCCGGCCGTCCAGGGCGAGGGCATCGATATTGCGCGGCAGGTACGAGCCACCGACCATGTCCAGGATCACGTCGACGCCGCGGCCATCGGTCAAGCGCTTCACTACGTCGACGAAATCTTCCTCGCGGTACTGGATGCCGCGCGCCGCGCCCAGTCGCTCGCAGGCCTCGACCTTGGCGGCGCTTCCAGCGGTGGCAAACACCTTGGAGCCCAGGGCCCGGGCCAGCGGAATCGCCGTGGTGCCGATGCCGCTGCTGCCGCCGTGCACCAGCAGGGTTTCCCCACTGGCCAGGCGCGCTCGATCGAACACATTGGTCCATACCGTGAAGCAGGCCTCGGGCAGCGCCGCGGCTTCAATCCAGTCCAGGCCCTTCGGAACCGGCAGGCATTGGGCTGCAGGCACGGCCACGTAGTGGGCATAGCCGCCGCCGTTCACCAGCGCGCAAACGGCATCGCCTTCGCGCAGCCGGGTGACGCCCGCGCCCAACGCCACCACCACGCCTGAAACTTCCAGCCCGGGCAAGGGCGAGGCGCCGGGCGGCGGCGGATAGGTGCCCGCACGCTGCCCGGTGTCGGCGCGGTTCACACCAGCCGCGGCTACACGGACCAGCACCTCTCCCTCGCCGGGCGACGGCATGGGCTGTGGCCCGGCCACCAATACCTCCGGCCCACCCGGACGCGTGATGGCAACGGCGGTCATCTCGGTAGCTATCATGTGCCGCGGTCTTTGACCGAGGCCGGAACGTCCGACGTGGACGTGCTGGACGCGGGCGCCGTCGACGCTGCGGGCGCGGGCATGGCGGAGGCCGTACGCGCGGGCACTGCCACCACCGGGCATGCCACTTCCTTGTGCGCACTGCCGTCGGTGGGCAATGCGTAGGTGCTGCCGATCGGCGTGATGCGTGTTTGCATCGATACCACGCGGCTGCCGTTGAGGCGCCAGTCGTAGATCACCGAAAACGCCATCACGCGGGCGACGTATTCGCGGGTTTCCTTGTACGGGATGCTGGCGATGAAGAGATCCGGCGGCAGCGAGCCGCGCTGGCCCAGCCATTGGTCTACCTTGTTCGGCCCCGCGTTGTAGGCGGCGCTGGCCAGCCACGGCGCACCGTTGTAGCGCGCAGCCATCTGCGCGAGATACCGCGTGCCCAGCTGGATGTTGGTCGGGCCGTCATACAGGCTTTCACCACCGGCCCAGGGCAGGCCGTTCTTGCTGGCCACGATGGACGCCGTGCCTGGCAACAGCTGCATCAGGCCGCGTGCATCGGCGCCTGAACGGGCATCGGACATCCATGCGCTCTCGGCGCGGATGATGCCGTAGGCCCATGCAGGCTCGACGCCGGCCTGCTGGGATTGGGACACCACGCCATCCTGGCTGGCCAGCGGGAAACGCTGTTCGTATAAGCGCAACGCGTCGCCGGAACTCAAGCCGAACACTGCGCGGTCGTACCAGCCATTTCGGTAGGCAAGGTCCGCTGCCAGTCGCAGGGTTTGCACATCATTGCCTGCCAGTGCCTTCGTCCATTCGCGCCGGCCTTCCCTCTGCATGCCCACGGCATACAGTTCAAACGCGCGACGCAGGCCCGGCTGGGCCATCAACGCGTCTTCGCGAGCAGTGTCGGTGGCAAGCTGCAACGGACAGATGGCATACGATGCGCCGACGCGATCGGCGGAAAGAAAACCGAAGAACGTCGGTTCCTGCGCCAGCTTGCGCCAGATCGATTGAGCTTCGTCATGGCGATTGAGCGCTTCAAGCACGCGTGCGCGGTAATACCGCCATTCGCCATCCTCTTTCTGCGTGGTGCTCAGCGCGTCCAGCGCCGCCAGTGCCGCGGACCAGTCCTGACGAGACAGCGCTACTCGCACGCGCCACTCGCGGGTGCTGTCGCTCTGTGCGCCGGGGGGGAGGGCGGCGAGGCGTTCGAGAGCCTGTTCGTCGAAATCGGTGGCGTGGTACAGCGCCAGCGCATTGAGCACGGCGCCGCGCTGCTGTTCGCTGAATGCAAAGCGTGGCTGCAGGGTTTGCCAGGCCGCATCGGCCTGCCCCGATTGCCGGCGCGCCAGGCGTTGTACAGCGGTGGCGGCGGCTTGCTGGTAGCGAGGCGTCACCGGCCAGCCCGAGGCGGCGGACGCGGCGCTGCCCGGGTCGCGCAGCGCCAGTGCCATCGCATTCGCCTCGGCCGTGTCTGCCGGGGTCAGCCAACCTGCCATCAGACCGATGCTGTTCGGTTGCCCGGCATCGGCCGCGGCCTGGATCCGTGCCCACAGGCGTTCGCTGGTCAAGAGGCCCTGATCGTGCGCGGCGATAAGCACGCCGTTGCATGCCGACGGCAATGAGGGCTTGTTCCACAGGCTGGCAAGGTCTTTCTGGAAGTCGAGTTTTTCGCCACGGGAGAGGCGCCCGAGCAGGGCGTCGCAGGTGAGCGCGTCACCCAGCCCGGGCCGGTACATCGCGGCGAAGGTGTTCCAGTCTTGCCGGCGTGCCAGTTCCAGCAGGAAATCCCGGCGAAGATCCGCAGCGGGGATGAAATCCGGATAGCGATCCAGGTAGGACTGCACGCGCCCGGCATCGAGCTGGTGCATGTCGTGGGTGAGGGCGGCGGCCTCCAGGTAGGGGTAGATCGGGTAACTCTCCAGCCCCGTGGCCTGCGCGCGCCAGGCGTCGCCGCCCTGGCGGGCCGTGAGATAGGCCTGCCGGAATTGCTGGCGCTGTCCGTCGATAGTGTCGGCATGCACCGCCAGCGGCAGCAGCAGGGCCACCACGAACGCGGCGCGATGCGCCATACGGGCAAACACCGGGGGACGTGGAACCGACGTGGCCGGGTGCATCCGCTCTCCTCGCACTTTTTAATTTCTCCAGTGTCCCGCAATTGTAGTGCATCGCGCCCGGACGCCCGGGCCGCTACCATTCTGGTTTTACCGGCCCTGGCATACGCATGACGGATCCGCAGTTTCCCCCACGCGCCGTGCGCGCCATCACCTGGGCCGTGCTGCTGCTGTGTGCCTGCGGCATCGTGGCGTTCTGGTGGGCCAAGGGCCGTCCGGTGGATCTTCCCGATGCCGTGAGCTCACGCATCTCCTGCGTGTCCTATGCACCTTTCCGGCTCCCGGGAGAATCTCCGACCAATCCTGGCGCGATGGTCACCCCTGAGCGTATCGATGCCGACCTGAAGGCCTTGTCCACGCGGTTCGACTGCGTGCGCACCTATGCCATGGCCCAGGGGCTGGCCGCGGTGCCGGAAATCGCCGCCCGCCACGGCATGAAAGTGATCATGGGCGTGTGGATCGGCCGCGACCTGATCTCCAACGAAAGCGAGATCAAGCTCGCCATCGAGACGGCGAAGAAATACCAGGACACGCTTCGCGGCATCGTGGTGGGCAACGAAGTACTGCTGCGCGGCGAGCAGAGCGAAAAAGCCCTTGCCGCTTATATCGATCGCGTGCGCAGCGCCACGCCGGTGCCGGTGACCTATGCGGACGTCTGGGAGTTCTGGCTGGCGCATCCGGCCCTGGCGTCGCACGTGTCGTACATCACCGTGCACATCCTTCCCTACTGGGAGGACGATCCGGTGCCACCGGAAGAGGCCATCGAACACGTGGGACAGGTGTATCAGCGGGTGAAGAACACCTTCCCCGGCAAACAGGTGATGATCGGGGAGACCGGTTGGCCCAGCGCCGGATTCCCGCGCCGCAAGGCGTCGGCATCGCTGGTGAACGAAGCGCGCTACATCCGCGAGTTCCTCAATTATGCCGCCACCGTCAATATGCCCTACAACCTGATCGAGACCTTCGACCAGCCGTGGAAGCGTAAACAGGAAGGCACGCCGGGCGGCTACTGGGGCATTTTTACCGTCGACGACAAACCGAAGTTCCCCATGCAGGGACCGGTGGTGGAAGTTGAACACTGGTGGGGCGGATGGTTGTCGGCCGGGGCAGGCGCATTGCTGATGCTGGCCACTGGCGGCTGGTGGCGTGTGCGTCGCCGCGCGGCGGCCTTCGGTATCTCGGCGCTGGCGGGTATCGCCACCGGCGGTGCGCTGGCAGCCCATGGACGCTTGTTGTGGGTGGCTTGCCAGAATGAACTGGAATGGACGGCCGGCGTTTTGTTCGCCGCCTTCGGCCTGTTTACCGCCGTGTGCATCACGCGGGCCATTGCCCGGTGCATCGGTGAAAGCCGCGACCCCGTGCCCTCATTCAAGTACCAGCGCTTCGCGTGGCTGTTCATGCTGTCGCTGTACGGTTTGCTGCTGGTCTTCGATGGGCGCTATCGCGATTTCCCGGTGGCGCTGTTCATCCTGCCGGCGGTGGGCTTTGCCTTGCTGGCACTCCTTCGCACTTCCGCCACCGTGCCGATGCTCGAGGAACGCCTGATGGCCGCCTTGTTGCCGGTGCTGGGCCTGGTAGTGGTATTCCAGCAGGGCGGGGTGAACGCTACCGCGTGGCTATGGGGTGGCGTGAACGTGCTGCTGGCCGTGGCCGTTTTTGTCGAATGGCGAACCGCCCGCGCGAAGGCGCACCTCGCGCAGGATGCCCACCAGCAGGGCGAACGCGCCTAGCTCCACGCAATACAGCACCATCGCGTATATACCGAGCGCCGCGGCGAGCACGGCCAGCCATGGGCGTCGCATCGTCATGGAGGCGATCGCTACGGCAAAGGCCACCCATCCATAGAGCTGATGGAAGATGAAGCCTTTCACCAGAAGCAACCGTAGCGAACACCACCACAGCGCGGCCTGGGCTTCGCAGGTCTCGCCGATGGCCGCAGGTTCGATGAAAAGGAACCGCACCACCGCGGCCAGGCCACCGGCGGCAAGGATCAGCAGCCACGGCGTAAGCGTGCGCAGTATCCGGCGAATAGGCATGGGGCTTTAAATCCTGATGGCGGTGGCGGCAAGTTCGGCCGGCACGATAATTTCGGCGGCAAGCGGCAGGTGGTCGGAGAAGGCCTGCGGCAGCGTCCAGCTTCGCTCCAGCGTGATGTCCGATGAAGTAAGGATATGGTCCAGTGCCCGCCGCGGCTTCCAGCTGGGGAAGGTGGGCATCACGCTGCCCGGCGGCTGCAGGGCAGTGCGCGCAAAAAGCCGGCGCATCTCGGTGCTGTCGGACGGGGTGTTGAGATCACCCATCAGCACGGCGTGTGGCGAATCGGATAACAGCTCGCCGATGAACGACAACTGGGCATCGCGCGCCCGCGGGCTCAAGGACAGATGCGCCACCACCACCACCAGGGCCTCGCGCCCGGCGCCGAAACGCGCCAGCAGCGCACCGCGCCCGGGGATGCGGCTTGGCAGCGGGTGGTCGATCACTTCGGTGGGTTCGAGCCGGCTGATAAGGCCATTGGCCGAATGCGCCAGGCGCGCCATGGCGCGGTTGGGCTGGTGCGACCAGAACGGCATGCCGGAGGTTTCGGCCAGGTACCGCGTCTGGTTGAGGAATCCTGAGCGAAGCGAGCCTGCATCGGCCTCCTGCAGGCCGATCACATCGAAACCGGAAAGGAGTTCGGCCAGCGCATCGAGGTTGGCCATCTTGCTTCGGCCGGGCAGCACGGCATTGACACTGCGCGTGACGTAGTCGGTGTACCGCTGCACGCTCGCCCCGGCCAGGATATTGCAGCTGAGCAGCCGCAGGCGGCGGCCTGGGGCTTGCTGTTCGGTGGGGACAGGTGCGGGGGATGTCATCGCGACGGACGGTTACCGGCCTAGGGCCGCGTGAGGATGGCGCCGCGCATGTGAACGCAAGGGCATGCGCGGGCCATCCTTCGGCTTCAGTGCCCTGCGCCGGCCAGTTCCCGCTTGGCCAGCCACAAGGTCATGGCGTTGAGCTCGTTGTAATCCTTGACCTTATCCGAGCGGTACTTGCCGTTGACCACAAGCGTCGGCGTGGCATCGACGCCCCAGCCCTGGATCAGTTTCATGTCGGCCTGCATCTGGCGGGTAGTCTCGGCGGAGTTCGCCGCGGCAAGGAACTTCGCCTTGTCCACGCCATTGCGGGCGTAGAAATCGGCGATCTCGTCGATGGAGTTGATCGGGTAGTTGTCGACGTACTTCGCCTTGAACAGGGCGGCATGGGTCTGCTTGAGCACGCCCAGTTCGCGCGCGGCGTAGAAGGCGCGGGCGTAAGGTTCCCACGCGGTATTGAAGGCGGCGGGCACCAGGCGGAACACCACACCAGGCGGCAGCTGCTTTTGCAGATCCTCCGCGGCGGCTTCGTAGTGGCCGCAGTGCGGACAACCGTAAGAGAACACTTCCACCACCTCCACCTTGCCATCTTTGCCGGCGCGTTGCGGGGTGTCGACCTTCTGGTAGTTGGTGCCTTCCTGCCACTGGCCGTCGGCCGTCTGGGCCGCGCATGCGGTGGTCAGCACCAGGCCGGCCACGAGGAATGCAAGATGCCTGAACTTCATGAAGCGATTCTCCGTCGGGCCGGCAGGTGGGTTTACTTGCCGGCGGCTTCCTTGCCCACCAGGAACTGGGTGAGCTTGATGGTTTGTTCGTAGCTGCCGGCATCCTTCGGCGAGAAGCGGTACTTGCCATTGACGACGATGGTCGGCGTGCTTTCGACCCCGTATGCCTTGATCAGTTCATCGGCGCGCTTCATCTTGGTATTGATCGAGAACGAATTGGCCGTGGCGACGAACTCGTCCGGCTTGGCACCATATTGCGCATAGAACTTGGCAAAATCGTTAATCGTGGGCCATGCGGCCTGCGGCTTGGGGCGCTCGGAGCGAAGGTCCATCATGCCCAGTTCGCCCGACTTCCACACCGCGTCGTACATGGCGTCGTGGCCTTTGGCATCCACGCCCAGCGCCTGCGCGGTGTAGTACACGCGCTGCAGCGCCGGCCAGTTCTCCTGCGGCACGAACGATGCCGGCAGGTACACCACGGTGGCGGCCTTGGGCATGGCGGCGGCCAGCTTGTCCATCCAGTCGTGGAAGGCATTGCAGGCAGGGCAGCCGTAGGAGAACACCTCCACCACTTCGATCTTGCCGGTGTTGGTGACGGTGGGCTGCGCCGGCTCGATGCGCTGGTACTGCTTACCCTCGACGAAGCTGCCGTCGTCGACGAACTTGGCGGCGGCTTCGGCGCGGTCCGCCGCGATGGACGGATCGACGGCAGCAGGTGTGCTTGCGGTAGTGCCAGCGGCGGCGGGTGCTGCCGCAGTGCCAGCCTGGGCCAGTGTGGGAGCGGTGGCCGCGGGTGCGGCCGTGGCGGTCGACGCTGCCGTCGGCGCCGGCGTGGCCGGCGCGGCGCTGTCGCCGTTATTCGAACTGCAGGCCGAGAGCATCAGCAGGGCAGCGCACGCGAGCGACAGGCGCTTGGGCATGGTCATTTCCTTCCTTGTTATTCGGGGGTTCTACTGGGCTTAGTTCGCCACGGGTGCGGCGGACGTCGGCTCGTTGGTGTGCAGGCCTTCGATGAAGCTGGCGAGCGCGGCGATGTCCTTTTCGTCGAGCTTCTGCGCGATCGACGGCATGATCTTGGCGTGTGCGTCGGTACCCCAGGTGGTGCCGTCGTGCCAGGACTTCAGCGTGGCCTGCACGTAGTTGGCGTGCTGGCCGGCAAGTTGCGGGTAGATCGCGCCCGGATTGCCATGGCCGTCGGGGCCGTGGCAGGCCATGCAGGCCGGCACGCCCTTGGTGGTATCGCCCTCGTGGTACAGCTGCGCGCCGCGCTCGACCAGGGCCTGGTCGGCAACGCCCGGGAGGGAATGCTTGGTGGCGAAATAGGCACCAATGTCGTGCATGTCCTGCGGGGAGAGCGCGGAGGCAAAGCCCAGCATGATCGGGTTCTGACGGGCGCCGCCCTTGAAGTTGGTGAGCTGGCGGGCGGTGTAGGACTCTACCTGGCCGGCCAGGCGCGGGTACTGGGCGTCGGTCGAATTGCCGTCCATGCCGTGGCAGGCGCCGCACACGGCGGCCTTGGCCTGGCCCGCGGTGGCGTCGCCGGGCTTGATGGCGGCCTGCGAAGCGTCGGTGGGCGCGGCCGGCGCCTGGGCGGCGACGGGGCCGCCGGCCTGCGCACCGGGTTCGGCTGCCGTGGTGCCGCCGGGCTGGTCACCGCCCGGGGTGGTCGGGCGCTGCGAAGCGCTGGCGGCCGAGGCGGGAGCGGCTTGCTGGGCCCCCACCGGTGCCTTGGCGGCACTGGCGGCCGGGGCGGCCTTCGGCGCGGCGGCCTGCTGGGCGGCTGCCGAGCTCATGACGAGCACGGTGGCGAAGGCAACGGCGTGCCGAAAACTCATACTCTCTCTCCAAGGGGAAGCTTGAACACGCCGCGCGCACCGCGCGTCGAAACCCGAGGATTATCCCCGTGCGGCGGAAGTTGAGTCAAACCACATTAAACTGACCGTCTGCCCAGCCGCGGCATCCCCCTCGAAGGCCTGTCCATGCCCCCGATACCCAACCCCCTGCAGGGCGCTGAATTCGTGCTCGCCGCCCACCGTATCGGCCAGATGCCGGCCGATCACGGCGCGGAGGTGGCCTTTGCCGGCCGTTCCAACGCCGGCAAGTCCAGCGCCCTGAATGCGCTAACCGCCCACAAGGGCCTGGCCCGCACATCAAAGACGCCAGGACGCACCCAGCAACTGGTGGTTTTCAGCCTGCCGCCCAAAGTGGATACGGCCGGCAAACCGCTCGATGCCCGGCTGATCGATCTTCCCGGCTACGGCTACGCCAAGGTGCCCGAAGACCTTCGCGAACACTGGAAGGCCGAGATCGACCTCTACCTGCATCAGCGGGAGAGCCTGCGCGGCCTGGTGTTGATCGTCGACATCCGACACCCCCTGAAGGACTTCGACCGCATGATGCTGGGCTTCTGCGCCGGCACACGGCTGCCCTGCCATGTGCTGCTGACCAAGGCGGACAAGATCTCCCGTGGACAGGCGGGCTCGGCCCTTCAGGCCTTGCGCAACGAGTACAACCGCGAGGGCTGGCACAACGCCACCGCGCAGATTTTCTCGTCATCTGAAAAAACCGGCGTCGACGAAGCCCGCGCACGTGTCCAGCAATTGCTGGTGTCCCCGCGCGACTAACCGCCGTTGGCGCGCATGAAAGCCTCACAGGCCAGTTCCATGCCTGCGCGGTCGGCTTCGTCGAAGCGCGCTACCGTCGGGCTGTCCACATCCCACACGCCCAGCAGGCTGCCGTCAGCGCGTAGCAGCGGCACCACGATCTCCGACGCCGATGCCGCGTCGCAGGCAATGTGGCCGTCGAAGGCATTGACGTCTTTCACCAATTGGGTTTCGCGCGTTTGCGCCGCCGCGCCGCATACACCGCGGCCCAGCGCGATGCGGATGCAGGCCGGCTTGCCCTGGAAGGGCCCGACGACCAGTTCCTTACCGTCGTAAAGGTAGAATCCGGCCCAATTCACGTCCGGCAGGGCGTTGAACATCAGCGCGGCGAAGTTGGCCGCGTTGGCGATGAGGTTGGTCTCGCCGGTCATCAGTCCGCCGGCCTGTTGGGCAAGTTCCGCATAAAAGGCGGCCTTGTCGGCGGTGTCGATGGGCTTGTGTTCGAACATGGCGGGACCGCCTTTCCTCAAGTACCTGTCGCGTCGTTATGGCGGCAGCGGCACGGGCATGCAAGGGCGGGAAGAATGAAAGGCGCGGTTTTCATCGCCGGTACCGATACCGGCATCGGCAAGACCTGGGTGGCAGCGGGCCTGGTGGCCGCGCTGGCGGACCTTGGCACGAGCGTGGCCGGGATGAAGCCCGTGGCCAGCGGTTGCGCGGCAACGCCTGAGGGCCTGCGCAACGATGATGCGCTGGCCCTGCAGGCAGCCAGCCGCCCTCGGCCAACCTACGGTGATGTAAACCCGGTCGCCCTGGCCGATGCCGTGGCCCCACACGTGGCCGCGAGCCGTGCCGGGGTGGACATCGACATGTCCACGCTTCGCGCCGCTTTTGATCGGCTGGGAACCCGCCACGACCTTATCGTGGTGGAAGGCGTGGGCGGCTGGCTGGTGCCGCTGGGCCCCGGCCTGCAGGCGTCTGACATCCCGCGCCAGTGGAAGCTGCCGGTGATCCTGGTAGTAGGCCTGCGCCTGGGGTGCATCAGCCACGCCCAGCTTTCGGTGCGGGCCATCGTGGCCGACGGCTGCGAGTTGATGGGCTGGATCGGCAACCGGGTGGATCCGGACATGGAGGCCGTGGATGACAACATCGCCACCCTTGACCGCCTGCTCACCGTGCCGTGCCTGGGCATTCTCGGCCACGATCAACCCGCGGCGCCGGCGCTGGGCGTGGCAGCACGACAAATTCACGAACGCTGGCTTATCAACACCCCATGAGCAGACAACGCTATTACCTCTCGGTGGACAACCTTGCCGCGGCCAAGGGCCGTGAACCCTCGCTCGCCTTCGAAGGCATCGGACCGGCAGCCCTGGCCGCGGCGCTCACCGAGGCCATGCGCAGCGACACCCTGTTCGAGCGCTGGAAAGCGCTGCAGGCGGAGCCTGATGATGTCGATCCCTCGCTGGGCGTCACCGACCCCTCGGCGCAGGCCACGGGCAAGGAAACCGGCCGCTCGGAGATCGAACTGGTCACCACCTTGCCGATGAGCATCGTCAGGCAGCGACTGACCTGGTTGATCGGCTCGTCGTGGCAGATGCGCGACATAAAGGCGGCCTGACCGAAGGCCTGCCGCGCCTTCGTGCCATGGCGCGGGCCCTTGCCGCCCGCTACGATCCGGGGCTTGCCTGAAAGGAACCCCACCATGCTCCGGATCCGCCATCTCGTGATCGCCACCTCGCTTGCCCTGGGCGCCTGCTCGTCACACACCGACCAGGCCCCGGTCCCGGCATCGCCCGGTACGGCAGACAGCGCTCCCGCGTCCGCCGTGACCACGGCTTCGGCCGCTTCGCAGGCGAACCCGTTCTATACGGAAAGCACCCTGCCATTCCACGCGCCGGACTTCTCGAAGATCAAGGATTCGGACTTCCAGCCGGCGATGGAGGAAGGCATGCGCCAGAAGCTGTCGGAAGTGGAGCAGATCGCCAACCAGCCGGCGGAGCCCACTTTCGACAACACCTTCGTGGCACTGGAGCGCTCAGGCGCGTTGCTGACGCGGGTGAACCACGTGTTCGATGCGCTGACCGGCGCCAACACCAACGACACATTGCAGAAGATCCAGGAAGACGAAGCGCCGAAGCTTGCCGCGAACCAGGATGCGATCTACCTCAATCCCAAGCTCTTCGCCCGCATCAAGAAGGTCTACGACGATCGCGAGAAGCTGAACCTGCAGCCGGAAGACAAGCGCCTGGTGGAGTGGTACCACGATGACTTCGTGCACAACGGCGCGAACCTCAACGACGACCAGAAAGACCAGCTGAAGAAGTACAACGGCGAACTGTCCACGTTGTCCACGCAGTTCACCAACAAGCTGCTCGCGGCCACCAAAGACGGCGCCCTGGTGGTGGACGACCGGAAACAGCTGGCCGGCCTTTCCGATGCCGACATCGCCGCTGCGGCCCAGGCGGCGAAGGATCGCAAGCTCGACGGCAAATGGGTGCTCACCCTGCAGAACACCACGCAGCAACCACTGCTGCAGTCGCTCACCGACCGCGGCACGCGCGAGAAGCTGTTCAAGGCCTCGTGGAACCGCGCTGAGAAGGGCGACGCCAACGACACGCGCGAGATGATCGTGCGCATCGCCCAGCTGCGCGCCCAGCGCGCCAAGCTCCTGGGTTTCCCCAATTATGCCGCCTGGGAATTGACCGACCAGATGGCCAAGACCCCGGAAGCCGCCGAGGGTTTCATGGAGAAGCTTGCCCCCGCGGCGGTCGCCCGCGCCCATGCCGAGGGCAAGGACATCCAGGCGGTGATCGACAAGCAGCACGGTGGTTTCAAGCTGCAGCCGTGGGACTGGAACCTCTACGCCGAACAGGTGCGCAAGGCCAAATACGATCTGGACGAATCGCAGATCAAGCCGTACTTCGAACTGGACAACGTGCTGCAGAACGGCGTGTTCTACGCCGCCAACCAGCTGTACGGCCTCACCTTCAAGGAACGCAAGGACCTCCCGGTGTACCAGCCGGACGTGCGCGTCTTCGAGGTATTCGACAAGGACGGCACGTCGCTTGCGCTGTTCTACGCCGACTACTACAAGCGCGATAACAAGAACGGCGGCGCCTGGATGAGCAACTTCGTCGACCAGTCGAAGCTGCTGGGCGACAAGCCGGTGATCTACAACGTGTGCAACTTCACCAAGCCGGCCGATGGCCAGCCTGCGCTGATCAGCTTCGACGATGTGGTCACCATGTTCCATGAGTTCGGGCACGGCCTGCACGGGATCTTCGCCAACACCCAGTACCCGAGCCTGTCCGGCGCCAACACGCCGCGCGATTTCGTCGAATTCCCCTCGCAGTTCAATGAGCATTGGGCAACCGATCCGAAGATCTTCGCCCATTACGCCAGGCACTACCAGACGCATGCGCCGATGCCGGCGGAACTGGTGCAGAAGATCAAGAACGCGCGTGACTTCAACCAGGGCTACGCGATGAGCGAACTCATCGGTGCGGCGCTGCTGGACATGCAGTGGCATTCGATCTCCCCGGACGCACCGAAGCAGGACGCTGATGCCTTCGAAATGGCGGCGTTGAAAAAAACCGGGATGGATAACCCGCAGGTGCCGCCGCGTTACCGTTCCAGCTATTTCCAGCACATCTGGGGCAGCGAGTACGCTGCCGGCTACTACGCGTACCTCTGGACCCAGATGCTTGCCGACGACGCCTTCCAGGGTTTCGTCGACAAGGGTGGCCTGACCCTCGAGAACGGCCAGCGCTTCCGCGACATGGTGCTCTCGCGTGGCAATACCGTGGAGCTGGGCAAGCTTTACCGCGACTGGCGTGGCGCTGATCCGACGATCGGGCCGATGCTGAAGAACCGCGGTTTGCAGAAGTAAGCGCGCCGGTGATATCGCTTGCCATGGCGCCCCGGGTTCCGGTGCGTCATGGCGGGTGGTGCATCACCCGGCGAAATGGTCTAGTTCGAAATGCCCTAGTTTCGCCGCGCGGACGAGCGCCTATCATCGTTCGTTGCCGGCCGTGCAGGGGCCGCCGGTCCTTTCATCCATACAGGACTTGCGCACCATGCACGACATGAAGAAGCTGGACAATTTGAAGCACCTGGACAAGGGTGCCCCCGAAGCGATGAAGGCCTTCTGGGCGTTCGACAAGGCCGCTTTTGCCGAAGGCGCGCTGTCAGGACAGGTCAAGCAGCTGATCGCGATCGGCGTGGCGCTCACCACGCAGTGCCCCTACTGCATCGAGCTCCACACCAAGGCCGCGCGTGATGCTGGCGCTACCGATGCGATGCTGGCGGAAGCCACGCTGGTAGCCGCGGCGATCCGCGCCGGTGGTGCGGTGACTCACGGCGCGCATTGCTTCTAGAGAGATTGAGCAGCGGCCGGATCGCAGGATCGGGCCGCCGCACCGGCAAGCGGACTAGTACGCAAACTCGCCGAAGACAGGATCCACCGAGCCACCCCAGGCACCGTGGAACAGCTCGAGCTTCTGCTCGGCGGGCGTCTGGTTGGACAACGCCACTTCATTGAGCGGTGCAAGGAACATGCTTTCATCCGCGCCCCGGCCATTCACCCGGGCGCGGCGCTGCAATCCGTGTTCGGCGATCTTCAGTGCTTCCAGGGCAAGGGCACGCACGGTGCGGCCCCGGAAAGGCAGCTTCAGTGCCTGCTTCGGCACGCCGTCGCGCAGGGCGTGGCGTTCTTCGCGGGAGAAATCCTTGACCAGGTCCCACGCGGCGTCCAGTGCGGTGTCGTCGTACAGCAGACCCACCCAGAATGCCGGTAACGCACACAAGCGACCCCACGGGCCGCCGTCCGCGCCGCGCATTTCAAGATACTGCTTCAGGCGCACTTCCGGGAAAGCGGTGGTGAGGTGGTCGGCCCAGTCTTTCATGGTCGGACGCACACCCGGCAATGCATCGAGCTTGCCGTCCATGAAATGCCGGAAATTCTTGCCGGAGAGATCCAGGTATTTGCCGTCGCGGTAACTGAAGTACATCGGCACGTCGAGAATGTAGTCGACATAGCGCTCGTAACTGAAGCCATCTTCGAAGACGAAATCGAGCATGCCGGTGCGGTCGGCGTCGGTGTCGGTCCACACATGCGAGCGATACGACAGGAAACCGTTTGGCTTGCCTTCGGTGAAGGGTGAATC